>JANOBS010000059.1:0-2564 GCA_031411755.1 Luteolibacter sp.
AGGATGGGGGGGAGAACCTTGAAGAGAATGACGAATGATGAATTTTCTAATGACGAAATCCCCAATCCCCAATCCCCGATCTCCACTCCTCTTCCTACCCCTGAATCCCGGCAACTGGCCACTTCTTTGGAAAAAGATCCGGAGCCACCATTCACCACTCACGACTTACCATCCACGATTCACTCTCTTCTCCTCTGCCTGACCCCTGAATCCTGACCCCTGGCCACTCTCTTCGGCCTCCCGGCAAATCAATCATTTGACAATTCCCCCCAGCTCCCGAGTTTCTGCGGAGGCCGATGACTGACTTCGATCTGCGAACCTTCCGCTCGAAATTGCCCCCTTGGGTGATTTTGCTGATCGGGCTGTTCGCGTTGAATGCCGTCACGCCAGCCCAACCGAGGGCTCGGAAGGCGGAGTCGCCAGGAGAAGCGGGGATTTCCCAGAAGGTGGAACATTCCCAAGCGGAAGGACGGGCCACCGACACGGTGGACTGTTTGCCGCCGAGCTCTGTGGTGGTGACCGGCCTGCTGGGGGCACCATCGCGGATTCCAAGAGTGGAGGTTCCCGGAGAGCAGCCGTCGCTGTCGTCTCCAGATGGAGCGGTCCGTGGTCGCGCGCCGCCGGTGCAGGTGATCGCCTGATGGCTGCATGCCGCTGCGAGGACTGACCTATCATGGTCATCCTCGATTCAGCATGCGAGTCTCTCACGGCTTGCCGTTCGTAGCTTTCTTGGCCTTCGTAGCCTCCTTGGCCTTCGAAGCCGTGGCGAAGTAGGCGGCGAAGTAGGCAGCGAAGAACGATGCCCCCCCTGTCGAGTTGGCAGGGCTTATTTCCATTCTATATTTTTATGACCCCTTTCTTATTTCCAACAGACCCTTCCGCCCTGCGCCTCATGGCCCGGATTTCCCCAACCCTCACCCCCTCCCTGCTCCCATGATCAAGTGGCTTTTCCCTAAACTCATCGGCGGCAAGAACGAGCGCGAGGTGAACCGCATCCGGCCGACGGTGGCGCGGATCAACGAGATCGAGGACGCGCTGCAACGCGAGCCCCTCGACAAGCTCCACGAGCTGACCCGCGGCTGGCAGCAGCATCTTTCCCGCTATCATCCGCTGGGCGCGCCGACGAAGGCCCAACTCGAGCGGATGGACGAGTCCGGACTGCGCAACACGGCGGAGGCCATCGGCTCACGGCTGTCGCTGCTGCGAAAGGAGTTCCCTGCCCTGCCGTCGGTGGTCGCCGCCTCGGTGGAGTCGATCGAAGCGGCGAAGGCTGCCTTCCATGAGGTGGAGTCTCATTTCGCAAAATCCCGCGCCCGGTATCTGGAAAAGATCCTGCCGGAGGCCTATGCGGTGGTGAAGAACGGCGCGCGCCGGCTCTGCGGCCAAGAGGTGCTGGTGAACGGACATCCGCTGAAATGGCAGATGGTTCACTTCGACGTGCAGCTCATCGGCGGCATCGCCCTGCATCGCGGGATGATCGCCGAGATGCAGACCGGCGAGGGCAAGACGCTTGTGGCGACGCTGCCGGTTTTCCTCAACGCGCTGACCGGGCTGGGCGTGCATGTGGTGACGGTCAACGAGTATCTCGCCAAGCGCGACTCGGAGTGGATGGGCGCGTTGTTCCGTTTCCTCGGCCTATCGGTGGGCTGCATCGAGAACGACATGCCACCGCATGAACGGCGAGTGGCCTATGGCTGCGACATCACCTACGGGACGAACTCGGAGTTCGGCTTCGACTACCTGCGCGACAACGGCATGGCGACCACCCGGAACGAGCAGGTTCAGCGTGGCCACTACCTGGCGATCATCGACGAAGTGGACTCGATCCTGATCGACGAGGCGCGCACGCCGCTGCTGATCACCGGGGCGTCGCCTCAATCGTCGCGTCCGTTTGAACTCTACAAGCCGCCCGTCGAGCATCTCGTGAAGCGCCAGACGGAGCTCTGCAACCAGATCGCCGTCGAGGTGAAGCGCCTGCTGGCGAAGGGCGATCATGCCGCCGCCGGGCTCGCGCTGTTCAAGCTCAGGCTGGGCCAGCCGCGCAACCGGCAGTTCATGCGCTTCATGGAGGATCCGGAGATCCGCCGCCTGCTGGAGAAGACCTCCCTGTCCGCGCAGCACGGTGTTTTCCAGAAGGACCTCTTCAAGCTGAAGGAGGAGCTGTATTTCGTGGTCGATGAGAAGAGCCGGGTCGCGGACCTGATGGAGATGGGCAGACGCCTTCTATCACCGGGAGATCCGGATTCATTCACGCTGCCCGACACCGGCCCGCAGTTCGCCGCCATCGAGGCCGACCCGTCTCTCACCAAGGAGCAGAAAACCAGCGGCAAACAGGAACTCCGGTCCCGCATGGACGCGCAGGCCGCGAAGGTTCACGTCGTTTCCGAACTATTGAAGGCCTACTGCCTGCACGAGCGCGACGTCCACTACGTCGTCAAGGAGGGCAAGGTGACGATCATCGACGAGGGCACCGGTCGTGAAATGGAAGGCCGCCGCTGGTCGGATGGACTGCATCAGGCGGTCGAGGCCAAGGAGCGGGTCTCCGTCGAGGAGGAGAACCAGAC
>JANOBS010000060.1:0-5057 GCA_031411755.1 Luteolibacter sp.
ACATGACGGTGCTGGAGTATCTCGACTTCTATGCACGCGCGCTCGGCTACAAGGGCAAGGAACGCCGCCAGCGCGTGCAGGAGGTCATGGAGTTCACCGACCTCGTTCCTCTCGCCGAACGCTTTTCCAACAAGCTCTCGAAGGGCATGACCCAGCGACTCGGACTCGGCCGCTCGCTGCTGCATGACCCGCAGGTGCTGATCATGGATGAGCCCGCAGCCGGACTCGATCCGAAGGCGCGCGTCGAACTGAAGCACCTCATCCGCGTCCTCGCCCAGGAAGGGAAGACCATCTTCATCTCCTCGCACATCCTCTCCGAACTCGGGGAAATGTGTGACTCGCTGCTGTTCATCAACGCCGGTCGCATCGTCCACCACGGCGGCGCGGAAGACCTCCGCCGCAGCGCCGACTCCCTCGGTGGCGTGCTTTACGACGTGCAGATCGCCGGCCCCGCCCAGAACGTCGCTGACTGGTGCGTGCTGCAACCGCATGTCGAGTTCCTCGAAGCGCGGAAACACGGCGGACGCATCCGCATCGAGGTCGATGATCCGGCGAAGTCCGCCGACATCCTCGCCCGCATGATCAAGGACGGCCTGAAGGTCGTGGAATTCCACCGCGAGGAACGGAATCTGGAAGACGCCTTCATCGACATCCTCGGCCGCATCGAGCGCGGCGAGAAGAACGTCGTGCTGCCACCGCCGATGCCGCAGCCCGAAGCAGGAGTGAAGGCTCTCTACAATACCACCCCCGACTACTGAGCCGATGTCCGCCACCACCGAACGACTCGACGATTTTCCCGACCGCTTCTCACCCATGCTGGTGAAGGAGCTGCGGCAGGGCCTGCGTGGAAAGACCTTTGTCGCGGTCTTTCTTGTGCTCCAGGGACTGCTCGGCCTGATCCTTCTAACAGCCGGTGCCGCCGCGTCCTCGCAACGCGCCGGGGAGTTCGTGTCCCAGGTCGTCTTCGTCTTCTTCTCGCTCTCCGTGCTGGTGATCCAGCCGCTGCGGGGAGTCGGCGCGCTTTCCTCCGAAATCCGGGGAAACACAATCGACCTGATGGTCCTCACCCGGCTCGGAGCCCTGCGGATCGTGCTCGGGAAATGGGTGGCCATCGTCAGCCAGTCCGCCCTGCTCACCGCCACGATCTTTCCCTACCTCATCCTCCGCTACTACCTCGGCGGAATGAACCTCTTCGCCGAGCTGATGATGGTGCTGATGATCTTCGCCCTGTCCGCCGGACTGACCGCCGTGACCGTGGGCATCTCCGCCTGCAACTCAATCCTGATCCGCGGACTGGTGCCGGTGCTCGGCACGCCGTTCATTACGTTCGGGATTTTCGGAATCGGCTTCAACCGTGAGCTCGGAAATTTGATCGAGATCTGTTCGCTCTCCGACACGGAGGAGACATTCGGCCTGCTCGGTTTCCTCCTACTGGTCGCCCACATCGGATGGTCCTCCCTCTCACTCGGAGCCTCCCTGATCGCACCGATGGCGGAGAACCACTCGACCGTCCGCCGATTGATCGCCCTCGGAACCATCATGCTTGCCCCCTTCCTGATGCGGGCGATGAATGCCCATCACGAAGTCGTTCCGATGCTCTGGTTCCTCTTCGCCGCACCCGCCATCGGCACGGCACTGGCGGAGATCGAGAATCCGGTTTCTACGATCTATCGACCTTTCATTCGCAAAGGCTTCCTCGGCAAACTCGCGGGCGGATTGCTTTACCCTGGTTGGCCTTCCGGGGTGATCTTCACGATCGTGCTGTCGGTCATCGGCATCGCCACGGTTCCCGCCATTACGAAGATCACCGGATCAAACATCATCGACGCCCAGATCTGGATGCTCGGATTCATCGGCAGCCTGCTGCTCCCGGGCGTCATCGTTGTAGTCGCTGGCTCGAGGATCAAGGACCGTGCCGCAACCTTCATTTTGTTGTGGGCCGCCTGGGTGATCCTGGCCCTCGTCATGGCCGCGCTCACTTCTGAGATCAGGTCGCCCATGCTTCTCTGGGCCTTCGTCTGGGATCCTTTTACCCTGATTCCGATGACGGAAATGAGCGGCAGCTATCGACGTGTCAGTTTTGACAAGGAACAGCTGCTCGCAGCCGGCCTCATCGTCAACGGACTCTATCTTCTGATTCTCCTGGTCATGGCCATGCCCGCCTTCCGCCGCATCCGTGCCCTCGAACAGGAACCGCCCACGGCATGACCCGCGACGATCTCCAACGCAGCCACAACCTCGCGCTCGCCGCCGCCGGACGACTGCGCCTGCCGCTGCGCTCCAAGGTCTGGCGCGGGCAGGCCGGTGATTTCAACGGCAGCGGCACCGGCTCCTCGCTCGATTTCCAGGACCACCGCACCTACGTGCCCGGTGATGATCCGCGCCACCTCAACTGGCAGGCCTACGCTCGCACCGGGCACTACACGATGAAGCTCTTCCGCGAGGAAGTGCGGCCGGTGGTCGACCTGATTTTCGATGCTTCGGAGTCGATGTTCTTCGATCCCGCGAAGGCCAGGCGCTCGGCCGAGCTTTTCTATTTCATCATCGAAAGCGTCCGTGGTTCCGGTGCCAGCGTGAGCGTCCACGTCGTCCGTGGCGATGCTTCACTGCGGATCGATCCCGACAGCATCCACACCCATCGTTGGCTGGAAATGGCCCGCGCCCTGCCCTCGTCCGACACCGCCGGAGCGCCGGATCTTTCCCGCATCCAACTTCGTGCGAATGCCGTCCGCGTGTTGGTCTCCGACCTCTTGTTTCCCGGCGATCCCGAGCCACTTCTCCGACACCTCGGTCAGCGCCATGGTAGCATCCTGATCTTCTCGCCCTTCCTCGAAAGCGAGGCCAAGCCCGCGTGGACCGGCAACTACGAGTTCGTCGATGCCGAGCGACAGTCGCGCCACCAGCACCGCATCGAGCCCAACGTGCTCGAGCGCTACCTCGTTGCCTACGCCCGGCATTTCACGCTGTGGAAGCAATCCGCCCAGCGTCATCAGGCCGCTTTCGCCCGCATCCCGGTCGAGGCCGACCTGGCTACCGCCCTCTTCAATGGAGCCGTCACCGCCGGCGCGCTGGAACCTTCCCACTGACCTGTGATCACCCTCGCCAATCCCTACGGTCTCTGGGCGCTCATCGGGCTGCCGGTGGTGATCGCGATTCATTTCCTCCAGAGGAAGTCGATCATCCTCCCGGTCTCCACGCTGTTCCTGCTGGAAAAGACCCAGCGTGAATCCGCCAGTGGCCGACGCTTCGACCGACTGATGAATTCCGTGCCGCTGTGGATGCAGTTGCTGGCGATCCTGCTGCTTGCCTGGCTGCTGTGCGAGCCCCGCTACCAGAAACCTCGTAGCACGCAGCGCATCGCCGTCGTGCTCGATTCATCCGCGTCGATGGCCGTTTTCAAGGAGCGCATGCTGGAGGTGCTGGCGCAGAAGCTGCCATCCTTGAAAGGCCCTGCTAGCGCGCTGGAGCTGACCGTTTTCGAAAGCACGCCGGGCCGTCCAAGGCTATTCGCGGGCGATTCGGTGGAGAAACTCGTCGAGTCCCTGCGCGAGTGGACTCCACGTGACGGACTCGTCGATCCCGCACAGGCGATCCGACTGGCCCGCTCGCTGGTTTCGCGTGAAGGCATCGTCGTTTACGTGACCGACACGCCGAACGAATCGCTGCCCTTCGATGCGCGACAGCTCGCCATCGGCGAAGCGATTGAAAACGTCGGCTTCACAGGCGTCTCCTTCAGCAAGGAAGGTGAAACCCTGGTCTGGCGGGCGCTTGTTAGAAACTACGGCACCTCTTCAGCGACGCGCACCTGGCATCTCGAAAGCCCCAACGGTCGCAGCGAGGAGAAATCCATCACGCTCGAACCCGGTGGACTGTCCTCGCTGCAAGCCGCCTTTCCCGGTGGCACCGACAAGGCCCGTGTGGTGCTCTCCGCCGACCGCTTCACGACCGACGACGTGCTTCCGCTGGTGCGTCCCGCTGCGAAACCCCTCGCGCTTTATGCCGCCACTTCTGAAACCTTCGCTGATCTGACCAAGAAGCTGCTGCGTTCGATCGAGGCCATCCTGCCGGTCAACGATGCGGCCAGTTCCGATCTCGCGCTCATCAGCTACGATCCGCTCGACCCGGCCCTGCCGCAGGGGAATGCGGTCGTTTTCGTCCACGACGACACCCAAGGCGGCGCCTATCTGAAAGGCGGAATCGTCGCGGAGAAACATCCGCTCATCGACGGGCTCAATTGGCAGTCACTTCTCGTGCGCGAAACCATCTCGCTGGAGCGCACGCAGAAGGACAAGGTCATCCTCTGGCAGGAACAGCGGCCGCTTATCTTCATTCGAGAAATTCCCGCCACTGACAAGCTGCCGGCCGCGCGACAGCTCTGCTTCAACTTCGATCTCAAGCGTTCGAACGCCGCCACCCAGCCGGGCTTCATCGTCATGCTGCACCGCTTCGCCGAGTCCATCCGCGAGTCAAAGGTCGCCCCCTCCTCGGGCAACCTCGAAACCAGCGAGCCCATCAAGCTCGCCACCCGCAGCGGCACCACCGGGAAGCCCACCCAGCCGCTTGAAACCCTGAGCTCTGACATCGGCGGAAAATCGCTCGCCACGACAAAGCTCGATCTGCCGCTCGCGAATCCCCTGACCGCACCGCTCGATCCAGGCTTCTTCACGATCAAGCAGGGCGACGAAACCCTGCTTACGTCGTCGGTGCATTTCGGCGACACACGTGAGGCGGATTTCAACGCCTGCGGCAGCGCCGATGATCTCGCTCAAGGCACGGCCAATGCCGTGGAACGCCACACGATGGAAGACCCGTGGTGGAGGATCGGCGTTCTGGCCCTCATCGCCGTGCTGCTCATTTCCTGGAAATACACAGCGGCTCCCAGAAAATCCGAAACTCTAAATCCGAAATTCGAAACGAAGAGTTCACTTTCTTAACCAATCACGATTTACGATTCACCATTCACTTCTTCCATGCCCCTCCCCACCTTCCAGGCTCCTGAGTGGTTCCTTCTGATTCCGGTGCTCGCACTGGTCGGATGGTTCTGGCGTGGCCTGCGG
>JANOBS010000061.1:0-4138 GCA_031411755.1 Luteolibacter sp.
CCTTTGTGGCGATGACGGCATCACCCGTGCCGTGCTCGAGAAGTCGCTGCCGCGCCTGAAGATCATTTCCAAGTATGGCATCGGCCTCGACAAGATCGACATCCCGTCCACCAAGGAACTCGGCATTCCGGTCCTCTTCACTCCCGGCGTGAACCACGACACCGTGGCCGAACACACCTTCGCGCTGCTGCTCGCGATCACGAAGAACCTGATCTTCGCCGTCGATTCCACCCGCGCCGGTCGCTGGGATCGGAAGACCGGCAACGAGCTGTTTGAAAAGCGCATCGGCCTGATCGGTTTTGGGCGCATCGGCCAGGAGGTCGCCAAGCGCGCCGTCGCCTTCGGCATGAAGGTCCACGGTTTCGGAAACTACTGGCCGGACGAACTCGCCGAGCAGCTCGGCATCATCCGCCACGACACGCTCGACTCGCTCTTCGCCAGCGTCGACATCATCAGCCCGCACACCAAGCTCACGGCCGACACCCATCACTGCGTCAACGCCACGCGCCTCGCGCTCATGCCGAAGGGCGGTTGGGTCATCAATACCGGTCGCGGCGAACTCGTCGACAACGCCGCGATCATCGAGTCGCTCGATGCCGGACATCTCGCCGGATACGCCACCGACGTTCTCGATCAGGAACCCCCGCCAGCCGATCATCCGCTGCTGCATCACCCGAAGGTCATCGTCACCCCGCACGTCGGTTCGCGGACCTTTGAAAGTGTCCCGCGTCAGGCGCAGAAGTCGCTGGTGAACCTCATCAACGCCCTCGCCGGTCACGGAGAAATCCACTGCGCGAACGGAGTGATCTGATCACGAAAAAGCCCCGTGGCCGGTCAGGCCGCGGGGCTTTGGTGTTTGGTTGAAAGGCGTTCCGGTTGAGGGCCGGGACGACTTGAAGGCTCAGGATTCGTCTTTCCCGAGGACCTCCAGCTTGACCGGGACGACGCCGCGCGAGGCAAAGCCAAGGCGTTCGGCGACTCCAATGGTCACATCGATGACGCGTCCCTTGATGAAGGGACCACGGTCGGTGATGGTGACGACTTCCGATTTGCCGTTGGCCATGTTGACCACTCGGACCTTGCTGCCCATCGGAAGGGTCTTGTGAGCAGCGGTCGCGGCGTTGTTGTTGAGGCGGGCACCACTTGCGGTGCGGCTGCCTCCATTGGTACGGACTGAGTACCAGGATGCTTTCCCATGCTGCACCGCAGAGATCTTCCACGATTCCGTGGAGTTTGCGGTGGCCGCGCCCGTCGAGGCACAGCTTGGGATCGTAATGACTCCAGCGATTGCCAGGGCCACGGACTTGAGTTTCCGGGTCATGTTCATCGTTAGTTACCCGTTGCGGGCCCGGTTGGTGTAAGTGCCACAGAATCATCGGGCAAGGAAAAAGGGCCTACGTGGATTCCGGTGGTTCCGTCGCAACGGCGGGCGATTTTCAGGATCTGCTTAGGAAATCTTTACTATTTTCTCGCCCTTTCGGCCCATCGTTTGCTATTTGGGAACGATATGAGGGGATCATGGATGCCTTCGAGCCGGGATCGGTTCTGCCAAGCGGATTTTGCCCTTTTGACCGAGGTGCTCGCGCCGGGCGACCAGCGGCGACACCTCGCCCGACTCTGGGATGATCCGGAAGCCCTGCGGGAAATCCTCGACCTGAAGGAAGTGCTGCGCGCAGTGCTCGATTCGCCCTCCGCCCTCCAGATTTCCGCCGCGTTCTACTTCTACGTCGTCGTCCGGCATGCGTTCCTTCAGGCCGGCCTGGAAGACGCGGATCTCGCCGACTACGTCGCGGGCGTGTTGTCCGGTCGGGTCGGGGCGGAGCCGGGCGATGCCTTCCTGGACGCCGCCCGGGGCATCACCCACGCCGCCGATTTCCTCTCGATCCTGGAAACCTCCCACGGCCGCATGCGTTTCCACCTCCAGCTCGCGGCGGGGAACCAGTTCCTCGTCCTGACCGGCATGTATTCCGGATTCCTCAAGCACCGGGCCGAGCGTCGCGGGGCACCTGATGTGGAATTCTACGAAGCCTTCGCCGGTCGCGCCTTCCGTGGTGCCGCCGACAACCCCGAAGCCCCCGCCGGCACGCCGCGACGCCTGCTTGGAACCCTGGCCGACGTCATGCCCATCGCCCGGCGGTCGCTGAACCGCATGACGGAGGAGTTCGTGTTTCTGGGGGAGTGAGGGGCATCGTGATTTTGATTGGTGATTGTCGCTCTCGTTGGATTTCTGAAACATCCGCTCATGGAGCCGCCTGCTGACATCTGCCGACGCTGGGATCTCTTTGGAACCTTGTTGTCCTCCGTGATTCTGGCAGTGGGCTCGTTGATCGCCTTGTTCGGCACACAGGTGCTTGTGCACTCCAGGGAGATGTATGCTGAGATCGGGGATTCTGAGCTGCCAGTTCTCTCTAGGTTCGCCATGCAGCTCCAGCAGGCCCAACTGCCAGCGGCGTTCATTGTCTCCCTGCTGTTCCTGGGGGTCTTCATGCTGGTGATCATCCCGGACCGTCAGCGTGCGAATCTCTACGCCGGCCTGACCGGCATGCTGCTCGGATTGACCGGAGGTGGGCTGATCGCCGTCGCCCTGCTGCCAATGCTGAAAATCGTGAGCACGATGGGAACTCAGATTTGATAGCCTTTCTGGAAATTCCTTCTCCACGAGAATAGGCGGGCCAATTGCCGCTGAGTCGCTGAGGCAAGAAGAGGTCGCGGAGTCCATGCATTGGGATTTCCCACCAATCTCAGCGTTTCCTCAGCGCCTCTGCGGCGAGAGAAAGCGGACATGATCGCCAGCTTGAACCGGACCTGTCGCGACACGAATGTCGCGACTCCCTGTTGTCTTTAGAAGTCGTGCTCAATGCTCTGACAGCCCATTCAGCAACGGAATTTTTTTTCTACAAACTTCCAAGAACTTCACCCCTCGTGTTTCATCTTCTGGAATGAGAGCCGCGAAGGGCTCAAAAAACCGTGCCATCAAAACCATGAAATCCCCGATCCCGACACTTCTTCTCGCCGTTCTCGCGCTGGCCGCCCCCGCGTTTGCCGACGACAAGGGCAGCTCCTGGCAAAAGGCCTACCCGGCCGCGGAGAAAGGCATGACCCGCTTCGTGGTGCACCTGCCGGAACTCGCCGATGAATACGCGGCCAAGGTCGAGCTGATCGTTGGCAAAGAGCAGGAAACCGACGGGGTCAACATCGTCCACCTTGGAGGAAGAATCGAGGAGTCCGACGTCAAGGGCTGGGGCTATCCGCGATACGACGCGACCGTCGGCCCGGGGATGAGCACGCTCATCGGCGTTCCTCCCGGACAACCGAAGGTGAAGAAGTTCGTCACGCTGGCCGGAAACCCCTATCTGGTCCGCTACAACAGCAAGCTGCCCGTGGTGGTCTATGTCCCGGAAGGCTATGAACTGCGCTACCGCATCTGGAAGGCCGAGCCGGAAACGAAAAACGCCGGGAAGGAATGAACGGCGGAAAACATTTTGTCTGTTCCCATGAATTTTTCCGTAAAGGTTCTCACTTGAATGATTATATCAAAAACTACTTATGAGAACGATTCGTATTCTGCTTTTGCTGTCCGCTGTTCATTTATCGTACCTAAATTCTGGATGCCAGAAGAGCGATCCGCAGGAACTGAAATTGTGGATGACATATGAGCAGGTCGTGAAAGTTGTTCCACATGATCGAAAGAAATTGCTACGTATGGGGATTGAAGGTGTATCCGAAATGAGTGCGGAGGATAGGAAATATCTCCGCCTGTTTGTGGTCGACCTTGAAGAAGAGCATGGGCTGATCCTTCAATTCAATGATAGTTTGCAACTTGTGCGTATATGTCGAACAGAATGTGCGCTCCCCCCTCATAAATGAGGCTCTCCGTCAGGTTTGCATAGCATGGAAACATTTTGTCGAAACATTTTGTCTGTCCCCATGAATCGCCACCTGCGCACCGGCGACGGGCGAATCCCAGCCAACATCCGATTGCTGCCACTGCCTCCCTATTGTCCGGAGCTCAACCCAGTGGAGGGGTTCGGGCGGCTGCTCAAAGCCCCGACGTAAGCGGTCAATGGATGGGCGTCTCGGGCTGCTGGCTCCCGTAGCATAGGTAGCATACACACATGTGTATGTTCCCTTTGATGGC
>JANOBS010000062.1:0-13874 GCA_031411755.1 Luteolibacter sp.
GGTGGGGCAGACATCTGCTACGTTCAGGAAATGCTCGGCCACGCCCGGATGGAGACGACCCAGATTTACACCCATGTTCACATCGACGCCCTGCGCGAGATCCACACCCGCTGCCACCCTCACGGCCGCCTCAAACAGCCAGAACTTCCAGAGCCGCAGGCGCAGCCCGCACAAATCCAGCCGCAGAAGCCAGCCACAACGGCGGCGGCGCCGCCAAAGAACCCGAAGAACTCCCCCCCCGACGACGATCCGACAGCCGGAAGCGTCCCAACGCCTGACCACACACCGCCACCCAATGGCGGCTCACCAGCACGAAGCCCCATTCTCGACACCCCCGCGACTCCACCAAAATCCCCAGAAATACAGACTTTTAGGTCGGGTGTGACTTACTACGGTTACCGCCTTTATGATTCAGTGACAGGCCGCTGGCCGTCAAGGGATCCGATTGGAGAAAAGGGTGGAGTGAATTTGTATGGGTTTGTACGAAACAAAAGCGTTTCCTTGATTGATCGACTTGGATTGACTGATTGGGATTACGATGGACAAGGCCTCCACGGTCATGAAGGAAGAATCTTTGGGAAAAACCTTACCTACGTGGTAGACTTTGACGAAGATGGACAGCCCCACTTCAGCGCCAAAAAAAAGCACGAAAGTGAATTCGATTTAGAGCGCGCCAAAACCCACTTCCAAAAGTCCATGCGCGACAAAGCGGAAGTGGTAAAAATAAGAGATGTATGTAAAAAAAGGTTCGATGAAGTTTCACTAGGGGGTCAGGCAGATGTGGCAAAAAATGGTCGTGGGGTGAGACGGTTCAAAACGAACGGCGGATTCTTTTTAATGGCGATGGTTGGAGTCTTATTCTTGGAGCCGGCAGAAGCAGAAGAAGTAAGATTTTTGCAATCAGCGCTCGTCAGCATCCGAGAATCCCTAGAGGCTGGAAATACTCCCGATGATGAGGATATTAAAAATGCGGCTTTAGGTGCTTCGCAAATATATGGGGGGACATATTCATACCTTGGAATGGAACAATACTTAAAAAGTTTGGAGCCCGTAGAGGCTGAAGTGAGAGGAGCGTGCTGCGATGAGTGACACTGAATACAACCATTCAATTTGGATTAATGAGCATGAGTTATCTCATGAGTTTCATTATGCGTGGTCCATTTTGGCGTTTGGTGACAAATGGTTCTCCGCCCGGCATCAGAAAACGGCTAAGATGTTCCATTACGCGTCCTTGACGCCCAGAAGTCTTGAAAATAGGCGGATCAATCAGCTGGCGGCCTACATAAAGAGGAATTTAACAATGGTAAAACCATGGTATCTAAAATATGCCAACGAACTTCTTGGTGTGGATTGTGACAAATTGATTGAAAATCTGAATAGTGATGCTAATATATTATCTGAATTAACCACACATGTCAAAAGTGGCTACTCATCGGTATATCGGAAAACGCTGCCAATTGACATGATATCAAAAATTGAAAGGACGATTTCTGGACTGGAAAAATATCTAGCCCGTGAAGGCGAAGGGAATTGGTGAAAGATGGAGAATACAGATGCTCTGACAAAGATGGAAATACACAGATACAAATGGTCGGGGTCGGTCCTCGCGCTTTCACATCTGGATGGGATCAGTAGAAAGGGGTCCACGGGATCATGCAGGCTGCATGGCTTCCGTGCAGTTCCCGGATCAGCTTTTGTCGTCGCGTGGCTGCAAGGAAAGCCCCAATCCTCCATCCAGGCGGCACTCAGGGCTTTTCGGGCGGTTGGCTCGGCGACTGCGAAGATGGGGTGAACCGGTTTCCCGGATTCCAACCTCAAACACTCATGAAACCCTCCATCCTGAAACTGCCAGCCGTGGCCTGCCTCGCGCTTGTCTCCGCAAGCCTCCTTTCGAGCTGCGTCGATCCCTACTATGCCGGAGGAGCCTCGTCGCAGTACGGCGGCCAATATCAATCGGGCCCGTATCAATCCGGCCCGTATCAATCCGGCTACTCCGTCCGCACCCTGCCCCCCGGCTACCGGACCGAGCGTTACGGCGATTCCGATTACTACTACTCGGGCAGCAACTACTACCAACGTCGCGCTAACGGCTACGTGGTCGTCGAGGCCCCGCGCCAGCATTCATCGAGCTACTCCTCGGGCTATCGTGACCACGATGGCATGATCACCCGCCTGCCCCCGGGCGCACGGATGATCAACCACAGCAGCGGCCGCTATTACCAATCCGGCGACGTCTACTACCAGCAACGTGGAGAAGGCTACGTCGTCGTTCAGTTTCCACGCTGAGGAAGTTGGGGGGTTGCGACAGAAGTGTCGCAACTCCTCATGGAATCTTGAAATCCCTCACGATCGCCATGTGCTGCATGTTCGCGGCGGCACTGTCGGTTTTCTGGATCGGAGCCAGGCCTTCGATCGGGGTGAAGACTCGGGAGTCGAAGACGAGGCCATTGGGGAAGGTCTTTCCGGCGATCTCGACCGGGATGGCAAGTGGCTGGAGCTGGGCGTCGGCGAGAACCCAGTCGTAGGGCTTGTTGCGTGGCGAATTGGTGTTCGCGTTGCCATCGGCATCGGCCGGGATGTTCGCGGGACGGGGAAAAATTTCGCGCAGCGGGAGAAAGGCGGCGTCGGCGACAGAGGCAGCATTGAGATCGCCGCCGAGGACGACGTGGTCGGCGGAGGGGATGTTCTTGCGGAAGTAGGCGAGGAGCTCGCGGGATTCGGCTTCGCGGTTCGAGGACTTCTTCGCGCTCAGATGGACACTGATGGCCCAGAGAATCTTTTCGTTGGGCAGGCGGATCTTTGCCCAGACGAAATCGCGGTTGGTCTGGCCGGAGTCGTCCCACTCACCGGACTCGATGATCGGGAAACGGCTGATGATGCCGTTGGGAATGCCCTCCCCTTCCTCGCGGGTGAAGGCGAAGGTCTCCCCAAAGGTGTCGTTGACCCACTGGCGGACGGGCGTGGTGGTGTTGAACTCCTGGATCAGGACGATGTCCGGCTTCAGTCCTTTCAAAATGCGGGCTCCGGCGCCTTCAGGGTTGGAGTGGTTGCCGTTGTCCGGTGAATAGGCTTGGTGATTTCCCGAGGTCAGGTTCGCGGCGATGACCCGCACGGTCACCGGCGGCTTGGCGGGCGAGTCCGCGAACGCGAGGGTGGGAAGAAGGAGGAAGAGGAGGAGTTTCAAGGGAATTGCGAATGAGGAATTTCCGAATGACGAAGATGAAGGGATTGAAGAGGTCTTAAAGTCTTAAAGTCGAAGGTCTGAAAGTGTTGGACTTTGGACCTTCGACCTTGAGACCTTCGACGGCTGCATCTGAACTTGGACCTTGGCATTTGGCCCTTGGAACTTCAAAACCCCCATCATGAGCATGGCGGTGTCGATTGAATGTCTGCGGAAAATCTATCGGGGCGGCTTTGAAGCGCTCGCCGGGGTTTCGCTGGAGGTGCCGGCAGGTTCGGTGTTCGGGCTGCTGGGGCCGAACGGCGCGGGGAAGAGCACGATGGTGAAATCCCTGCTGACGATCCTGCGGCCCACCGAATGCCGGGGCACGCTGCTCGGCCAGCCGATCGGGCATCGCGCCACACTTTCCCGCGTGGGTTATCTGCCGGAGCACGCGAAGTTTCCCGAGTATCTGACCGGTCGCCAGGTGATCGAGTTTTCCGCCGGGCTGTCGAAGGTTTCCACGGCGATGACGAAGAAACGCACCGGCGAACTGCTGGAGCGCGTGGGCATGGCGGATTGGGGCGACAAGCCGGTAAGCACTTACTCGAAGGGCATGAAGCAGCGGATCGGCCTGGCTCAGTCGCTGGTGAATGATCCCGAGCTGGTCTTCCTCGACGAGCCGACCGATGGCGTGGACCCGGGCGGTCGCATCGAGATCCGCAAGCTGATCGAGGCGATGCGGGCGGAGGGAAAGACGGTATTCGTGAACAGCCACTTGTTGGCGGAGGTGGAGCAGGTGGCGGACCACGTCGCGATTCTCTCGAAGGGCCGGATCGTGGAGAGCGGCAAGGTTTCCGAACTGACGAGCCGTGGACGTCACTATGAGATCCGCACCGAGGGGCCCGTGCCACCGGGAATTCGTGAAAAGTTCGCCACGCAGGGCTGGGAGGTGGCGGGCGACCGTGTCTCGATCCAGGCCCACGATGCGGGGCCGGTGCAGCCGGTGATCGATGCGCTGCGGGCGGAGAAAATTTCCATCCGCGAGGTGAAGGAGGCAAGGATCTCGCTGGAGGATCTCTTCCTCAGCGCGGTGAATTCAGACGGAAAGGAAACAGGACGATGAATGTGTTTTTGACCTTGTTGGTGGACTCGCTGCGGCTGTTGCGTGCGCGGGTGCTGTTCTGGATCACGCTGGGGATCTCGGCGCTGGTGGCGTTGATTTATCTTTCGATTGGCTTCACGCCGGAGGGGGTTTCGATCCTGTTCGGCGCGTTCGCGTTCGAGAACGAAATGTTCAATGCCCAGAGCCCTCTGGCGGAGATGATGTATCTCGGAATCTTCAGCGACATCCTGGTAGGCTTCTGGCTTTCCTGGGTGGCGGTGATCCTGGCGATCATTTCCTGCGCGCCGATCTTTCCAGATTTCATGTCGGAGGGCTCGATCGGGATTCCGCTCTCAAAGCCGGTCTCGCGGCTGACGCTCTTTTTCTACAAGTACATCGGCAGTCTGATGTTCGTGGTCCTGCAGGTGGCGCTCTTCTGCGTGATCGTGTTTTTCGCGATTCGTTGGCGGGTGGGTGTCTGGAACCCCAGCGTCTTCTGGGCGGTGCCGATCGTGACGTTGATGTTCAGCTACATCTACTCGGTGGTGGTGCTGATCTCCGTGAAAACGCGCTCAGTGCTGGCAGCGATCCTGGCTGGCATCTTGGTGTGGTTCCTCGCCTGGGGGATGCAGAAGTCAGATGACTTCCTTTATTTGGTCAGCCATCCGGAATCGGTCCCGAACATGGCCGGCGCGCCCTCAATGATGGGCTCATTCGGCAAGCCCGAGGAGATGATGAAGTGGCACAAGATCAGTTCGGCGGCGATCTTCCTGATGCCGAAGACCGGCGAGACGACGCGGCTGATGGACCGTCTGATCCAGGTGAAGGGAGCTGATGGAGAGGCGGGAAAGAGCTTGGTCAATGCTGCAACCGAGGGCGACGACGAGGTTTCCGGCCGACTCAAGAAGGCCAGCACGCGGAATTCCGTCGGCTACGTGCTCGGCACCTCACTGCTCTTCGAGGCCCTGATGCTCGGCTGGGCGGCGTCGATATTCTGTCGTCGGGACTACTGAAATAGCGGTCCCGCATTGACACTAGTGGCCTGTTCGTCGTCCGATTGGACCCAGCCTATGTCACCCCACCCCTTCCGGACCTTCGCTGTGGCGATTGGTTTCGTCGCGACGAGCGGATTTGCCATCGCCCAAACCTGGCTGCGCGAAGATGTCGATTTTCAAAAGATCGAAAATCGCGCCAAGGAACTGGCGGCACAGCCCTATCAGGCACCGGATCGAGAGGCCCTGCCGGGCTGGATGAAGGCTTTGTCATACGACCAGTATCGCGACATTCGTTTCCGTGAGGATCAGGCGCTGTGGGGACAGGCGAACCTGCCGTTCCGGGCGATGTTTTTCCATCCGGGCTACTTGTTCCGGGAGCCGGTGAAACTGAATGAGTTCACCTCCACCCACATGCAGGGGGTGAGGTTCACGCCGGGATTTTTCGACTATGGTCCGCTGGTGGGTGAGCGCGGTGACGCGCCGCCGGAAGCGGGCTTTGCCGGGGTGAGGCTGCACGCTCCGCTGAACACGCCGGGGAAATTCGACGAGCTGGCGGTCTTCCAGGGTGCCAGCTATTGGCGGGCGCTCGGAAAAGGTCAGCGCTATGGCATTTCCTCGCGCGGCGTGGCGATCGACACCGGGGCCGAAGGCATGGCCGAGGAGTTTCCAAGCTTTCGCGAGTTCTGGCTGAGAAAGCCGGAGCAGGAAGACCGCATGGTCCAGGTGCTGGCACTGCTTGATGGCCCATCCGTGACCGGTGCTTATGCCTTCGTGATCCAGCCGGGCGAAGATACCGTGATGACCGTCCGCGCGGTGCTGTTTCCGCGCAAGGCAGTGAAGCGTTTCGGCATCGCGCCGATGTCGAGCATGTTCTGGTTCGGTGAAAACTCGCGTCGTCGCTTTGATGACTTCCGCCCTGAAGTCCACGACTCGGATGGCCTGGCGCTGCAAACTGCGAACGGCGAGCGTATCTGGCGTCCGCTTTCGAACGACACCGGTCGCCTGGAGTTCAGCTTCTTCAACGTCGAGAAGCTCTCCGGCTTTGGCCTGCTGCAGCGCGACCGCCGTTTCTCCGCCTATGAAGATGGCGAGGCGGTTTACCACCTTCGCCCTTCGCTGTGGATCGAGCCGATCAACGACTGGGGCTCGGGCAATGTGATGCTGATGGAAATCCCGACCACCAACGAGCTCGCCGACAACGTCGTGGCCATGTGGCAGCCGGCCCAGTCCCCGCAGGCCGGGCAGCGCCTGGAATTCGTTTACCGCCAGCACTGGACCACTTCCGAGGACCCTGCTCACGCCGGCGGTCACGTGGTGGCTACCCGCAGCGGCCTGCACGATTGGCAGCCGGAGCAGCGGACCTTTGCCGTCGAGTTCTCAGGCATCGCGGCGGATCAGCTCAAGGAAGACACCGTACCGGAGGCGGTCGTCGAGATCGTCGGCGATGGCAAGGAGCGCGCAAAAATCCAAGGCGTGGCAGTCCAGCCGCTCGGGGATGGTCGCTGGCGCGCCGGATTCCAGATCGCCCCGGTCAAGGACGGTGGCAAGCTTTCCGATGTCGGGCCGATCGAGCTTCGGGTTTGTCTGAAACACGGCGACAATTACCTCACTGAAACATGGGCCAACCGGGTCATTCCTTAGCCGCTCTCCGCCCGCTCAGCGAGGTGGAACTCGTCGAGTGGGAAGAGGCGTATGTCGCCGTCGAGGCCTACCTCGGCGCGCTCCGCATCCGGAACCGCCTGCTCGTCGCCGAACTGGTGCGCGGCATCCTGTGGCGTGCATCCGAGCGACGCGCCGAACACCCGGAGGTTCCCGCGCGGACCCTGGCGGTGGAGGAAGCGCTCAAGGAAATAGCCGCCTGGACCAAGCACGTGCTCGCTGAGCCGCTGGAGCACGGGCGTCTCGCCGCTCGTGGACGTCTGGCCCTGCTTCTCACCGACATGCCCGGTCAGTATCAATCGGTCTTCCTCACGCCGGAGCCCTGGCCGCCGGCCTTCGTGGAGGCGATGCGGAAATCCTACCTGACCGCCGGTCCGCAGTTCGCGGCGATGACGATGACTCCCCGCCCACTGGAATTGAACGTGCTCGGCTCCGGGGCCGCACAGCTCTGGGACACCATGGACCGCCGCCCGATTTTTCGCAAAATGGCGCTCGGAGTGTTTGTCCTGCTGCTGCTGGCGGTCTTCTGGTTTTTCTTTGGTCCCGCTAGCATCCTTGGATGATGGATTCCCCTGCTCCCACCAGTGCTGGAAACAGCCCGCCGCCCGGCCTCAAGCCCTACACCGGCCGCTTCAGGGCCGGCATCCGCCGCGCCGGATTCCTTGGGGCAGTCATCCTGATCGACACCGCCTGCGGCCTCTGGCTGGCCGACCTGTTCTGGCGGTTGGGACCGCACAAGGCGCACATCCTCATCCTGGCGCTCTTCCTCCTTCTCAACGGCCTGCTCGCGCTCGGCACGATGCATGCGCTGATGGGCGTCTGGGATTGGATGAAGGGACGCAAGCGCTCGGTCTGCATCACCGATCTCGCCAACGGCATGGAAGGTCCGCTCAGCGCCCGCCACGTGGTGGTGATGCCGGTTTACAACGAGGACATCGTCAAGGTCTGCGCCCGCGTCGAGGCGATCCACCGCTCGATCGAGGCCGCCGGTCAACTTCCCGCCTTTGATTTCTACATCCTCAGCGACACCACCGACCTGAACTGCTGGATCGAGGAGGAGGTCGCGTGGACGAACCTCTGCCGCCGACTCGATGGCTTCGGGAGAATCTACTATCGTCGCCGTAGAAAAAACGAGAACCGCAAGGCAGGCAACATCGGTGACTTCGTCCGCACCTGGGGCGGTCATTACGACTCAATGGTCGTGCTCGATGCCGATAGCCTGATGGACGGCGGCGACATCGTGAAGATGGCCCGCACGATGGAGCTTTATCCACGCCTTGGCATCCTCCAGACGCCGCCGAAGCTGATCCGCGGCGGCTCGGTGTTCACCCGCATGCAGCAGTTCGCCATGCGCCTCTACGGCCCGCTTTTCATCCGTGGACTGAATTTCTGGCAGCTCGGATCGGGCAGCTATTGGGGCCACAATGCCATCATCCGCATCCGCCCGTTTTCCGAATTCTGCGAGCTGCCCGCGTTGCCGGGTCGCGAACCCTTCGGTGGCCGCATCCTCAGTCATGACTTTGTCGAAGCCGCGCTGATGGTGCGCGAGGGTTGGGAAGTCTGGCTCGCGTGGGACGTCGTCGGCACCTACGAGGAAGCCCCGCCGACCTTGGTCGACCACCTGAAGCGTGACCGCCGCTGGTGCCAGGGAAACCTCCAGCACATGTGGCTGATCTTCGCGCGAAAGTTCCCGCTGCCTTCTCGTATCCACCTTTTCATGGGCATCATGGCCTACCTTGGCAGCCCGCTGTGGTTCCTCTTTCTCGGCTTCGGCACCTGGCTCGCCTGGGATCGTCGCGAGAGCGGACTGAGTCAGTTGCCCTTCGATGGATTCGTCGGGAAATGGTTCGGCATCACCACCGGAGAGCAGGCGCTCGCCCTCACCGGTGTGGTCGCCTTCATGCTCTTCATGCCGAAGATCCTGGCCCTCGTGGGAGCCGTGTTTCATGGCCGGACCCGCCGCTCCTTCGGCGGCGCGATCGCCCTCGTGCTCGGCGTCACCTTCGAGCTCCTGTTCTCCATGCTCCTCGCGCCCTGCGTGATGATCGCCCATACCTTCATGATCCTCGGCATGGTGCTCGGCCGCTCCGTGAGCTGGGGAAATCAAACCCGCGAGACCGATGGCACCGGCTGGGGTGAGGCGGTCGGCGTCCACGGTCCGGCCTTCATCGCGGGTCTTGCCTGGAGCGCGCTCGCCTGGTGGATCGGTCCGTCCTTCGCCCTCTGGATGAGCCCGATCCTGTTAGGCATGCTTCTCTCCATTCCGCTTTCCGTTTACACCAGCCGTGTCCGCTACGGCACGGCCCTCCGTTCAAAGAAGATCTTCGCCATTCCAGAGGAGCTGCATCCCCCGGAGATCATGGAGATGGCCGATCACGCGCATGCCTCCGTCGATCCCGCGCTCACGGCCTTGGCAGCGGGTCGCGAGGGAGTCATCGCCGCCGTCGTCGACCCCTATGTCAATGGGGTCCACATTTCACTGCTCGATTCCACGGACTCCGAGGACGACCATTCCGAACTTACCGAGAAGATGCTCAAGGAAGGTCCATCTGCCTTGAAAAAGGATGAGCTCGCCTCGGTTCTCTATCACGGGCCCTCGGTCCTCGCCATGCACCGCGCCGTGTGGTCGCGGCCCTTCGATGGCCTGCATGCCTCATGGGGGAAGGCCATCGAAAGCTACCGCATCCGCACCGAGCCGGACTCGGTTTGAAGAACGTGT
Organism: Luteolibacter sp.; assembly: GCA_031411755.1. Taxonomy (GTDB): domain Bacteria; phylum Verrucomicrobiota; class Verrucomicrobiia; order Verrucomicrobiales; family Akkermansiaceae; genus Luteolibacter. Next base: position 9,639 of record JANOBS010000062.1, read on the forward strand.
CCCGACTGTCTCAGTCGGAGCGCAACCTGAACTCTTCAACGATCCGACCATGGACGAGGTGCTCGGAAACAATCCGCTCCAGCACCTCCGGCGTGCACGAGTGGTACCACACGCCATCCGGATACACGACGGCGATGGGCCCTTGCACGCAAACCCGCAGGCAGTCGGCCTTGGTTCTTAGAATGCACGGTGCATCCCGCCCCAAGGAAGCCAGCCGGGCTTTGAGGAACTCCCAGGATTTTACGCCCTGCTCCGGATTGCAGCACTTGGGTTTCGTAGCCGTCGCACAGAGAAAAAGATGCCGTCCCGCTGAGCCGACCCCGGCGCCGTCCGCAGCTTTGCGAAGTTCCTCGTTCATGCCCTTCGTTGAATGCGCGATGGAATGCTGACCAGTCCAAACTTCGCGTGAAATCCGCTGGCTCGATACCCTTCGATTGGCGAAGTTGCGGTCACGTTGCCATCGTGCCGGCTGCCAATTGCCTTTCGCCCAACAAGCCATGAGAATCCTTCCCCTCCTTTGCCTGTCGCTGCTTTCCGGGCTCGGTTCTTCCACCTTGAGCGCTGAACCAACATCCCGGCCGAACATCATTTTTATCCTGACCGACGACCTCGGATATGGTGACATCGGGGCGTTTTTTCAGAACCAGAGGGCGTCGAGGAATCTTCCAGCGGAAATGACTCCTGCGATCGACAAGATGGCGACGGAGGGCATCCAGCTGCGCGGTCACTACTGTCCTGCGCCAGTCTGTGCGCCTTCGCGGGCCTCGTTTCTCAGCGGGGTTCACCAGGGAACTGCGAGTATCCGCAACAACCAGTTCGACAAGGCGCTTGATGACAATCACACGGTGGCCACGGTGTTGCGACAGGCAGGCTACGCCACGGCGGCGATCGGGAAGTGGGGACTCCAAGGGTCCGCCACCGGGGGCGAGCTTGGAGATGAACACTCTGAAGCGGAGCAAGCCAAAGGCTCACCTGCGACGTGGCCGGCCTACCCCACCAAACGAGGCTTCGACTATTTCTTCGGCTACGTGCGTCATGCCGATGGTCACGAGCATTATCCGTTCGAGGGCGTCTATCGTGGCAAGAAGCAGGTCTGGGATGGCGATCATGAGGTTTCGGCCGGTCTCGCCGGTTGCTACACGACGGATCTGTTCACGGCGCGGGCCAAGAAATGGATCGTTGATCAGCGAGCTGCACCATCGGGCAAGCCATTCTTCCTCTACCTGGCGTTCGATACGCCCCACGCGACCACCGAGCTGGCGACCGGTCCCTATCCCGCTGGAGGTGGCCTTAAGGGCGGCCTGCAATGGACCGGCAAGTCGGGTTCCATGATCAACACGGCGGGAGGGAAGCCGGATTCCTACTACGACCCCGCTTTCGCAAACGCCACCTATGCCGGACCACCTGCCAAAGGCAAAAAGGGCGGCTCTGTTGAAACCCAGCCCTGGCCGGATGTTTACAAGCGTTACGCCAGCTCCGTCAGACGGATCGACCAGTGCGTGGGCGATCTTCTGCAATTGCTCAAGGATCTGAAGATCGACGACAAGACGATGGTGGTTTTCACCACGGACAACGGACCGAGCCAGGAATCGTATCTCAAGCAGCAGTTTCAACCCAATTTCTTTCACAGCTTCGGCCCGTTTGACGGCATCAAGCGGGATTGTCTGGAAGGCGGTGTCAGGGTCGGAGCGATCGCTCGATTTCCAGGAATCATCCCACCGAAGCAGGCAAGTGACAGTCCCAGCCAGTTTCACGATTGGATGCCAACCTTCGCAGCGGTCGGTGGCATCCCTGCCCCTGCCCGAACGGACGGGGTCTCACTGCTGCCCACCCTGACCGGCAAGGGAGAACAGAAACCCTCGACCATCTACACCGAATATCAGGTGGAGGGGCGGACCCCTGACTTTGGAGAGTTCAGCCCAGCTCATCGGGGTCGAGTGCGCGGTCAGATGCAGATGATCCGCTTGGGCGATCTCGTCGGGGTCCGCTACGACGTGAAGAACCACGCCGATCCATTCGAGATCTATGACGTCATGAAGGATCCGAAGCAGGTCAGCAATTTGGCGGCCGCGAACCCCGCGATGCAACAGCGGATGAAGGATGCCGTATTGCAGCTTCGTCGTCCGAATCCAACGGCGAAACGCCCCTATGACGGCGAGCTTGTCCCTTCCGTTTTTGTGGAGAAGCCCCGTCCAGGTGTTTCATGGCGGGCCTACAACTCGCCCATCCCCTGGGTCCCCAAATTCGATGAAATGCCACCTGCGTTGTCAGGGGAAGCCGCAAGACCTGAGGTGGGAACAATGACCGGAGATGCCAACGGCATGCTGTGGTCCGGCTTCATCGAGGTCCCGGCCGATGGGGCTTACGAATTCTCCCTCAATGCCGACACCGGTGCGCTTCTGCGCATTCACGGAGCACTGCTCATCGACGCCGACTCCGGCTACAAGTCGGGCGAGCCACGGAAGGCAACGATTCAGCTCAAGGCAGGAAAGCATCCTTTCCGCCTCTACTACACCCATCGGAGTGAAACGAAACTGCTCGACCTGGAATGGTCGGGCCCGGGCATCGGCCAGCAGCCAGTACCGGCGACGGCATTCACCCATTGAGGGTTCCTGAATCAGGAAATGTGCGCTGCCTGCCACTTCCTCACCATTCGCAACATCGATTCCTCAGTGGTCAACGATTGCACCTCATCAATCGGCACCCAGCGGAGATCGTGGGATTCCTCGCTGACAGTGAAGTCCGTGTGACCCGTGGCGCGGAAGACGTAGCGGACATCGTAATGAAGGTGTTCCGGATCGTTCTTCCGCGCGGGGATCGGATGGATGTCGAGGTCAAAGATCCCGCCGCCCAACAATTCGAACTCATCGAGGCCTGATTCCTCCTGAGCCTCCTTCAAGGCCACCGCGATCACATCCGGATCACCATCTGCATGGCCACCGAGCTGCAGCCAGCGGTCGAGTTTGCGATGATGGGTCAGCAAGACCTCGGAGCCATCCGGCGTCACGATCCAGGCTGAGCCAGTGATGTGGCCGATCGCGAGCGTGCGTTCAAAACACTCAGGCTGGCTGCGAACGAACTCGATGAAGGATTGCACCGTTTCCGCCTCGGTCGGATGAGCCACCTGATAGTCGGCGAGTTGGTCTAGGAGCAGCTTGCGATGCATGCGGCGGAGGCTGCTGGCTTTCAGCGGAAATGCAAGGGCGGCGATAGTGCTGGTCACATGGCGCGGACCATGGACGATTCCGGGATGGTTCCATCGGATTTCCACCATCCTTGTCCGTCGCGCTGGCAGTGCCTCACCCTGCTGCTGGCTGCGGCTCTCGTTTTCCCCCTTCACGCGGCGGAACGACCGAACATCCTGTTCATCCTGGCCGATGACCTCGGATATGGCGACCTCGGCTGCTACAACTCGGAAGCGAAGGTGGCCACTCCCGCCATCGACCGGCTCTCCGGACAGGGCATGCGCTTCACCAATGCACACAGCCCCTCCACCGTCTGTACGCCCACCCGCTACAGCATCCAGACGGGTCGCATGGCGTTCCGCACTGGAAACCGCAGCGTCTTCACCGGAGCCGGCGGTCCGGGCATGATCGAAGAGGGTCGGCTGACCCTGCCGGAAATGCTTCGCGGTCAGGGGTATTCCACCGCCTTGATCGGCAAGTGGCACGTGGGTCTCGCCTTCCCGGATTCAGATGGGAAACCGATCAACAATGGCTCGCTCGAATCGATCCAGCGCATCGACTACTCACGCCCGATTCCGGATTCCCCGATCCATCGCGGCTTCGATCAATTCTTCGGCACCGCCTGTTGCCCGAACACCGACTGGCTCTACGCCTTCATCGACGGTGACCGTATACCTGTGCCACCTACCAAGCTGATCGACAAATCGAAGCTGCCGAAAAATCCCTACACCGACGACTGCCGCCCCGGGATGATCGCCCCGGATTTCGACATGGAGGAAATGGACATGATCTTCCTGAAGAAGAGCCTGCAGTTTCTCGATGAGCACCACTCGAAATCACCCGACAAGCCTTTCCTGCTTTTCCACTCCACCCAGGCCGTGCACCTGCCCTCGATCCCCGGCAAGCAGTTCCAAGGGAAGACCAAGGCCGGCCCGCACGGCGACTTCATCGCGGAATTCGACTACGTGGTCGGCACGCTTCTGAAGAAGCTCGATGACCTCGGAATCGCCGACAACACGATCGTCATGCTAACCAGCGACAACGGCCCGGA
>JANOBS010000063.1:0-15902 GCA_031411755.1 Luteolibacter sp.
CGTTGTTGTAAAGTGTGGCTCCGTTCAGGGTGAGATTGACCGAAGGAGTCGCGGGAACAGCCCCCAACTGTGCATCATCGGTGATCTGAAGAGTGCCTCCATTGACGACCGTTGGGCCGGTGTAGAGGTTGGCACCGGTCAGGGTGGTCCTGCCTGCCCCCGTGAAGGTCATTCCCCCGCTGCTGTTCGGGCTTGGCGCTGCTCCGGTGACAGTCGCCGCCGTGGTCGCACCGCCGCCGGTGAGGACGAAGGTCGGAGTCGCGGTGTAGCCCACGCCCGGATTGGTGATGGTGATTCCAGTGACGACTCCGCCTGAAACTGTCGCGACCGCTGTCGCGCCGAAGCCCGCGGTATCACCCGGATCATTGACGATCTGGACCAGCGGAGCCCCGACATAACCGGCGCCACCAGTGAAGGAGGCGATGCCATTCACTCCGTTGCCGGAGCCAGTGGTGGGAGCGAGCAGGGCACTGCCGATGGTGATGTTGGTGCCGCTGTTCTGGATCGTGCCGCCATTTCCATAGACATAGACGCCGTCGATGTTGGTTCCCGGCATGAAGGCGACTCCCCGGCTGGCAGCGGTGGCAGCGAGCGTGCCGCCGTTGAAGTTCAGCAAGGCGGTTGGATTCGCGTTCCCTGAGACGACTTCACTGACGGTCAAGGTGCCGTTGGTCAGCAGGTTCATCACACCGAGCGTGCCTGCCGTATTGGCGAAGGCGAGGCTGAGTCCTTTGCCTGCTGCTGTTGCGCTGGCACCCCGCAAGGCCGCAGCTCCGACGCCGCCGCCGATGTTCACGACAGAGGATGCACCGCTGGTTCCCGCCCAGTTGATCGCAAGCGGATTCGCCGTCGTTGATCCGAAATTGACCGTGCCACCCGTGATGTTCAGCGAGCCGGATGACTTCGCGCCGCCGCGTCCAACTACAAGCCAGCCGTTGCTGGTGGCCGTGCCCGCGCTGACGTTCATGACACCGGAAGTATCATTGGCCAAGCCACCGACACCGATTTCATTGGCGTTCAAGGTTCCGCCCGAGAGGTTGTAGTAGCCGTGGCCGGAGGCGGCCGAACCGATCCGCAGGTTGTCGGCACCGGCACCTTGGGTGAGCGTGACCGTTCCGCCGGACTGATTAACCGAGCCGGTGACTCCGGAGGCATCGCCGAGGAAGAGGTTCGACCGGCTGATGGTGACACCTGTCGGGATGTTGAGAACACCGTTTCCAGTTGCCTGGCCGACGATGAAGGTGTTGGCGACCGTATTGGTTCCGATGGTGCCGTTGAGGTTGAGCGTGCCTCCACCTCTCACGAATAGTCCGCCGGTCAAGGCGGCTGAACCGGTGAGGTTCAGGGTGCCGCTGTTCACGGTCGTCGCGCCGGTGTAGGCATTCGCACCGCTCAGGGTGAGCGTGCCACTTCCTGCCTTCGTGACGCCCAGTCCGGAGCCACTGACGACACCCCCCACGGTGAGGACCGAGCTGCCATTGGTGGTGACAGTCTGGGTGCCGGACAGAGTCACTGCACCAAGGCCCAGATTGAGGTCATTGCTGCCACCGAAGGCAAAATTGGAGTTCCAGTTCTGAGGATTGTCCGTGGAGAGCGTCTTGGGAGAGCCACTGGAGTTGTCGATCACACCACCATTGATGACCAGCGGACCCGTGCCGATCGCGGAGGCGTTATTGAGGTAAAGCGTGCCGTTGTTCAGCGTGGTCCCACCCGCGTAGGTGTTGGGATTGTTGATCACAAGTTCCGCCGAGCCGTTCTTTGTGAGGGTGCCGGTGTTGATGCCGTTCGAGCCGCCCAGCGTGTAGATGACGCTGGAGTTGTTGAACACCGTACTGATCGGACTGACGGAGGAATCGTTGATGGTAATGGAAGTGATGCCAGCGCCGACGGTATCATCGAAGAGCACCACATCGCTCGTCTGGAACTCCGTGCCGGTCTGGCTGGTGATCAGTTTCCAGTTCTGCGATCCACCGATGGGAGTGGTGGTCCAGACGCCGCTGGTCGAACCCGTCCAGACCGGAGAGTCGCCCGCGATGCTAAGGGCCACGGCCGTGCCGGTATCGATCAAGGAGGCACTCTGGCGTCCGCCAAGTCCGAGGGGGGCGTTCAGGGCGAATTTACCGAATCCAGCTCCTCCGATGCTGCCGCCGGAATAGGTGATGAGAGGATAGGTTCCATTCGTCCACAGACCGCTGTTCGTCAGGTTGAGGGTGACGGTTCCACTCGCATTGGTGGAGAGGCTGGTGGTCGAGATCGCCTTGTCCACCGAGATACCGCTAAGTCCGAGGTTCACCGTGGCCGCGCCATTGAATGTGAGGGAACCGATCGTGAGCGTGCCAATTCCCCCGTTGCCGGCGGTGAGGACGTTGCTGGTGGAGTTTGCCACGCCCACCGTGTCGATCGTTCCAACACCGTCGATGGTGCCTTGTGTGAGGGTCACCACGGGAGTCACCGCCGTGGTGCTGTTCTGAAGCAGCTTGGCGCCGCTGCCACTCACGGAGATGCCGCTGCTGGTATTGATCGAAGCGGGTGTGGTGAGTTGCAGGGTGCCGCCACTGACCAGTGTGGCACCTGTGTAAGTGTTGACGCCGGAAAGGGTCGTCGAACCGCTGCCAGCGTATGTCATGCCGCCACTGGTGTTCGCGGCGGTGGAAATCGATCCGAGAGTTGCACCCGAGCCGCCGCCACCGTTGATGGAAACGGTTAGACCAGTGGTGTCGGAGTAGGTTCCGGGGTTGGTGACCACGATGCCGGTGAGTCTTCCGCTAGTGGGATCAATGGTCGCATGGCCCGTGGCCGCGCTGCCGCTTCCGCCGCTGACGGTGCCGCCGGTGAAGGTGACCTGCGGCGGAGTGATGTAACCTAAGCCCGCAGCAGTGACGGGAACCAAAGTCACGCCGGTTCCGGAAGCGGCAATAAACGGCTGGGCGATGGCGATGGCCTGGCCGTTGTTGTCAATCGTCGAGGTGCCGCCATAGACATTCACCGAGCCGAGGTTGTTCGGAAGGAAGGCCGCGTTGGCCGCGGAGCCGGCCTTGAGCGTGCCGCCGCTGAAGTTGATGCTGACGTTGGGTGAGGTTCCGTTGAGGAAGCCGAGGGTCTGCAACAGTCCGCCGGAGCCGAGGTTCAGGGCCGTGACGTTGGCGGCGTTGCCTGTGATGCCGTTGAAGGATGAACCTTGATTGAGTTTCACCCGAACGGTCGGGGATACGAACTGGCCGCTTCCGTTGAGCGTGATTACGGCAATTTGGGCTGCGCCGGTGTTCTGCCAGTTCGCCGAAATCCCGTTGAAATTTCCATCAACGACGGTGGATGGAATGGTGAACGTGCCTGCGGAAATGTTCGTGACGCTGGACGATCCGGCGGCACCGCGGTTTGGCAGCAGGTACTCGCCTCCACCGACTGAGCCGCCGGCCATGTCGAACTGACCGAAGGTTCCGACACCGCCGGCAGAGCCACCGGGATCGACCTCACCGCCTGCCAGCAGGGTGAGAGCACCGCTGGAAAGTTTGTAGTAGCCGAAGGCACCGGGAGTCTGGCCGATGCGAAGGCCCGCGCCACCGGTGGTGATATTTCCAGCCTGATACATCGCTGCGGGTGTCCCACTGACATTGCCAACTGCCAGGCTGGAGCCGGCGATGCTGCCGGTGAGAAAGGTTTTTCCACCCGATACAAAAGTGGTACCATTGTGGGTATTCGCGCCGGAGAGCACCATTTTTCCTGTGCCAGTTTTGGTGATATCACCACTGCCATTTGGGATAATGGCTCCGCTGACCAAGAGATCGGTTTCCGCTGCGCCATCTGCCACATTGAATCCAAGCGAACCGCCACGGATCACCAGACGACCGCTGATTGTTGAAGTGATCGAGCTGGCGTTTGTGGTAATCCCGGAGCCGGTAGTGAAATTATATCCGGCGGTTCCAGTAGTTGCTACGGTTTCGTCCATGGTGCCACCCGTGAGGACGAAATTTGTGTTCAGCCCGTTATTACCATTAATGGCGTTGTTGATCCTACCTCCATTGATATTGACGGTCGTTACATTGGTGGTAGCGGTATAACCAAGAGCATCCCCGATTGTCAGGTTTACGACGGCTCCTGGATTGATGTCGAGAGTGCCACGAATCGTTCCTGCAGTGCCGCCCTTGTGCAAAACCAGTGTCCCTTCATTCACCAGCGTGCCGCCAGTAAATGTGTTGATATTTTCCAGAATCACTAGACCCGGACCGGCTTTGATCAACTTTGTGTTTACTGTCCCATTCACGACAGCAGGCCAGATCGTCCAGTTCGTCGCATCACTCTTTGGGACGTGAACGAACAGTTCTCCGGAGGCTAATCCCGAAGTGACCTTTGCAGTCCCGGCAATACTGCCTGTATTGTTGTTGAGTATCCACCTTTGTTGTCCGCGCAGCAAAAGCCCGCCGCTGTTAATGGTCAGCGTGGCTCCGTTGGCAATGGAGAAGTCATTTTGAACATTGAGCGAGTTGATCGTGGTGCTGGCGGCGATGCTGGTGATCGCAGTCGCGCTCGTCTTCCAGTTCAACGCTGCTGGACCGACTCCGGTCGTGGCGGCTCCCGTCACCGGGGTGTAGCCCGCATAAGTGACGATGTTGCCGCTGCCGTCGTTGGCGACCCAATCACCATTGGTATTGCCCACACCGGTGTTGTTGATGGTCGCCCAGCCGCCGAGAATGCCGTTGGTGTTGGCCAGTGAGGTGGTCGTGGTCCCGGTGGTGCTGAAATCCACCGTGCCGCCGACATTTTTCGTAATGGCACCGAGAGCGAGGGTATCGCCCGCCACCACACGGATGGCGGAGGCTCCGGGGTCCACACTGGTGCTGGCGAAGGTCTGCGTGGTGTTGCCAGTGCGGGTGTAGCTCAAGGTTCCACCGTTGAGCGAAAGAACGCTCGCGGAGTTGATCGAGCCATTCGCCGTGGATCCGCCGAGATTGAGCGTGCCGCCATTGATCGTGGTGGTCCCCGTGTAGGTGTTGGTTCCGGTGACAGTGAGAACCGCAGCGGTGCTTCCCGAGACCTTCAAGCCCGCACTGCCTGCGATCACGGCACTGATCGTGGCGTTCGCCCTGGAGGTGATCGTTGGCGTGGTGCCGTCCAGCGTAATGGTGCCGGTGGAGAGCTCGTAGTTGCCGGACGTCGAAGCATTGAAATTGATGCCATTGGCTGTCACCGTGCCCACGGTCACCGTGCCCGCCGCTCCATTGAGCGATCCGAAGACCGCGATGTCGGCATTGGTGTTCGGCCAGGCGATGTCCCCATTGCCGTTGTTCCAATTCACCGCCGAAGTGTCCCAGGTGCCGGCACCGTCGGTGGGAGCCGTCGTGGCGCTGCCACTCGCATCCCAGGTCAGCGTGGCTGCCTCAAGTGGAGCCGATGCGGTGATCGAAATGATCGTGGCAAAGACGGCCGCCGCTTGGCGTGCGTTCGCATGAAAGCACTTTTTTAGAGACGAAGCTGCAACAGGAGAGACAAAACGAGGTTTCATGGGTTTTTTTAGCGGGTGGAAGTTTGGACCTGGAGGGTTAATCCTGGTCCGATGGGTCTGTCGTTGATCGATGGATTGGTTTGAAGCGAAGGAAGCTGGTCGGCAATCGGGGGTGCGATTGGCGGTCGGCGTGATGAAAGTGGGAAATCAGTGAACGATCCGCTCGATGGAAACGGAGTTCCCGGGGCGGCCGAAGCGGAGCACGACGAGCGGGACAAGGAGGGAGTGATCGCTCTCGGGCATGGGTTGAAGATATCGTGTCACTTGGAAACTTCTTGTATCGAAGGCCTCATTTTGTGTAGTTTTACGCCACCCAAATTCAAACTTGGTTCGCATTCAGCTCATTGTCAATCTCTTACAAATCTCAAAATAGTTTTATTCGTCTGAACAAACCAACCATATCCCCTGAAAATGGGATAAGGATGCGGAGGTTCACGAGATCATCACCGTGCTACCACCTCACATCAAATGTGACGATTTTACCGGGACTGCGGTTGACCCTTGGCAGCGGGATTCGCGTTACCCATGATCAACGCCATGTTCGATTTTTCGCGCTACGATGGCCGCATGCCCTACCGCCGCTGTGGGGATTCCGGTCTCAAACTTCCTACCGTTTCCCTCGGCTTCTGGCACAACTTCGGCCATGTGGACGATCTCCAGGAAGGTCGCCGGATCATGCACCGCGCCTTTGACCGCGGCATCACCCATTTCGACCTGGCCAACAACTATGGCCCGCCGGCCGGGTCGGCTGAGGAAAATGTCGGTCGCATCCTGATCGAGGACTTCGTCTGCCATCGCGACGAACTCGTCATTTCCACCAAGGCCGGCCACGAAATGTGGCAGGGACCTTACGGCGACTGCGGCTCGCGCAAGCACCTGCTGGCCTCGCTCGATCAGTCGCTGAAGCGCCTGCGCCTCAACCACGTCGACATCTTCTACTCCCACCGCCCGGATCCGGATACTCGCCTGGAGGAAACGATGTCCGCCCTCGCCACCGCCGTGAATTCCGGCAAGGCGCTGTATGTCGGACTTTCAAAGTACCCGCTCAAGAAGCTCAAGAAGGCCGTGAAGATCCTGAAGGACATGGGCATCCGCGCCCTAGTCTATCAGCCACCGTATTCGATCCTCAACCGCTGGCCGGAAACCGAAGGCATTCTCGACTGGCTGCTGGAGGAGGAAATCGGCTGCGTGGTCTTCAGTCCCCTAGCCCAGGGCATGCTCACGCCGAAGTATCTCAGCGGCATTCCGGAAGGCTCGCGTGCTGCCCGCAGCGAAGGCTTCCTCAAGGTCGAGCAGGTCGAAGCGCAGATGGAAAAGGTTCGTGCGCTGGGCGATCTCGCCGCGGCTGCCGGCATGCCACTTCATCACCTGGCCATGCAGTGGGCGCTGAAACATCCCGCCGTCACCTCGGCGATCATCGGAGCGCGCACGGTCGCCCAGCTCGACGACACCCTCGCCGCGCTTCAGGCACCGGAAATCGACGACGAGCTTTCCGCCGCCATCGATGCAGTTTCCCCGATGATCGAGCAGAAGCACGCCGAAGGCTGAAGTTTCGAATGTCGGTTTCCGAATTTCGTGCTTTGTTCACACATGCCTTGGAACGACCTCTTTCTCACCCTCTTCGACCGCTGCTGCGCCCTTTATCGCGACGGCAATCAGGATTTCGCCAGCTACTATACCGCCGATGACCTCGCGTTCCTCGGTGCCATCGGCTACAAGCCGCGTGAGTTCTTCGATTTCGTCGAGGACCTCTGCGGTGAGGGCGAGCCAAGCGCCTCCACCGCCCTGCTGATCGCGGCTGCACGTCGCGACTATTTCATGGCCGTGCAGAAAGGTGTGCCGAGCCACAAGGAGATCGGTCGCGACGAGCTCCCGACCTTCGGGGATGAACTGGAAGGCATGCACTACCTGCCGCGCATCTTGACAAAGGCCCGCGCCAAGCTGCGCGGCGAACTCGACCCCGACCTCATGTTCGGCTGCGGCGGCGACCGGAAATTCCTCCGCGACCACGGCGACATTCCGCCCGCCGATTTCCTCCGTCATGTTTGGGCAGCCGGCGACAACGACGCCTCCGTCGCAGCGTGGGTGCGAGCTTGCGAGAAGTGAGCCTGCCTTCGATGTTGGACGTTGAATGTTCGATGTTCGATGTTCAAATCCGCGCATGAAACTCGCTATCTGCAATGAGACGTTCCGCCATCATGACTTCGCCGGCACCTGTGCCGAAGCGGCTCGTCATGGATACGCCGGACTGGAAATCGCGCCGTTCACGCTGGGCAATGTCACCGCTCTAACAAGCTCCGACGCCAAAAAGATCGGCGACGTCGTGCGCGCGCACGGACTTGATCCAATCGGCTTCCATTGGCTGCTGGCGAAGACCACCGGCTACCACCTCACGAATCCGGACCGGGAGATCGAGCAACGGACCTTCGACTACGCCCGCCACCTCGCCGAGCTCTGCGGCGCGATGGGCGGAAAGATCATGGTCTGGGGCAGCCCGCAGCAGCGGACCTTGGAAGCCGGATGGAGCCGCCCGGAGGCCGAGGTGCGCTTCATTGATTTCTTCAAACGCCTGTCCCCTCACCTCGCCGACGCGGGCGTGACGATCGCCTTCGAGTTCCTCGGGCCGCTCGAAACGAATTTCATCAACACCGCCGAGGAAACGATCGCGCTGCTGGAGCAGATCGATTCGCCGAATGTCCGGCTACACCTCGACATCAAGGCGATGGCGGCGGATTCCAAGCCGATCCCAGAGATCGTGCGTGACTCCCTCCCGTGGACCGCGCATTTCCACGCGAACGACCCCAATCTCCGAGGCCCGGGCATGGGCGAGATCAACTTTCCGGAGATCGCCGCCGAGCTCATCAGGGGCGGCTACGACAAATGGGTATCGGTCGAGGTCTTTGATACCTCCATCAGTCCGGAGATGCTCGCGGCTGAAAGCATGAAGAACCTGCGTGCTGCCTTCTGAGTTGTTCGCCATCCCCGGGGCCGTGCGCTGCGCCTTCTTTGTGGGCATGCTGGAACGCATCCGTGAGTGACCGTTCAACTCCTCAACGATCGGAGACTGGATCAATCAGGCTTCATCGAGTCCATATCGTTCCGCTGCGACCCGTAACGCAACGCGTAGACCCGCGTGAACTCCGCCCCGAAGAATAGGATCTGCGCGGAGTAGAAGACCCAGACCAGGATGATGATGAGCGATCCTGCCGCGCCGTAGCTGGAGGCAATGGTGCTGCGCCCGAAGTAGAATCCGAGGATGAATTTCCCGAGTTCGAAAAGCACGGCTGTGATCAATGCGCCCAGCCAGACGTCCTTCCAGGTGATCCTGGCATCAGGCACCGCTCGGAAGATCAGGGCAAACAACAGGGCGATCACCAGCACAGACACTGCGGAATTTCCCAGCTCCCATGGGCCGTCGAGTCCGGGGTAACGCGCGTGCAGATAGCTGCCCGCCCCAGCCATGGCGGCGGAAAACAGAAACGAGACCAGCATCAGAAAGCCCAGTGCGAAGACCATCGCGAAGGAAAGGATGCGCTCCTTCACCATGATGAAGACCGGGTGACGCTTGGATGACACGCCCCAGATCTGATTCAACGAGTCCTGCAGCTCACCAAACACACCCGAGGCCCCGACCAGCAACACGACAAAACCGATGAGGCTGCCGAGGATTCCGTTGTTCTGCACCGCAGTTTTCGTGAGGATCATCTCCATCATCTCGGCGCCTTCATTGCCGACGAGGTCCCTGAACTGCCCGATAATTTGAGCTCGGGCGGCATTGTCTTCCACCGCCAGACTGACGAGTGACAGCACAAGAATGGAGAGCGGAGCGAGCGAGAAGACGGTATAGAACGAGAGGGCCGCCCCCATCTTCGGAACCCGATCCGCATTCCATCGGCGAAAGGTTTCAACGAACAGTGAGAGCAAGGCCTTCATCATGGCTTGGACGCTTTCGCTGGAATCGATTCGCTCGTCGACATGGCTTGGTTCAGAATGTGGCATTGTCAGGGGTCAACTGCCGCCCTGCCATGGGGTGAAACCCGACCATGGTTTTTCATTCGGCCTGACGCCGAACCCATCCATGCCCGCGCTTATGGAAAAGCACCCTTTCTGGAATTCCACGCGGATGCTTTACAGAGCACCTCCTGCCGTGACGCAGGGCGTCCGCAGAACTCCGCTGCCGAACGTGCAGGTGATCACCTCCCTCTTCAGCGACGGAATGAGATCAAGCAGTCCGACTTGAAACCGCAGGACGGATCATTCCTCAGGCAGCGGCTGTCCCTTGGTCTCAGGAAGGAAAGGCAGAGCCAGCAGCCCGAGCAGGAAAATGAGGCACATCCACGAGGCGGCATCGCGGAAGGCATCGATCTTCGCAATCCCCACGTCCCCGCCGATCGCAGCAGCTTTCACCGCTGCTTTGTCCGCGAGATTTTTCGCAAGCAAGGCCAGCGTCAGAGGCCCTGTCGCCGCGAGATAGCGGCCCACGTTGTAGCAAAAGGACACACCGGTCGCACGGAGGCGGGTTGGGAAAAGTTCGGGCAGGTAGATTGAGAAACCCGCGAACACGGCAAGCTGGAAGAAGCCCATCAGGGGGGCCATCCACAAGATGTCCCAGCGACCACCGATTTTCCCGAGCATCTGGAAGACGAAGACGGTCACCACCAATGCGCCGAGGAAGAAGAATGCAAAGGCCTTCCTGCGGCCAATCCGCTCGGTCACGCGAGTGAAGACCATCATGCCAAGGAATGCACCGGCATTGAAACAGAGAAGATTCAGGGAGCCCCACACTTGTTTCCCCTTGTTGATCACCTCCACCGTTGCTCCAGTCGACTTGAGATGGTTGGCAATGATGTCGCCAACCAGATCGGTGGAAAACACCCCGATCCCCCAAAGTCCGATGACGCCGGCGCAAGAGAGAACCATGCCCAGAAGGGCATGGCGGCGCCAAGTGCGATGGCTGAACAGGTCCTTGTAGGATCCGGACTTCTGCCCCTGGGCGGCGGCACGATCACGGGCCGCGATCCACGCCTCGGGCTCCTTTACGCGGAGCTGGATCGTCGCAACCATGAAGGCTGGCAATGCACCGATCACAAACAGCCACATCCAGTAGTTCGGATTGGTGCCGATCGCGGTGAGGGCGATCCCCAGTCCAATGAATCCTGCGGCCACGTTTCCGACTGCTGAAAACGACTGCAGTACGCCAAGCGCACGCGGTCGCACCGCGCTGGGTACGGTGTCTGCCACTAGGGCCACCGCGAGACCAAACACGCCACCTACGCCGAGCCCGGTGATGAACCGGAAGATCGTGAAATCCATGTAGTGCGGAGACAGCCCCTCAAACCAAGGCAACGAAGTCAAATGAAGGGTCTGGGCAATCGTTGGCAGGTTGGGAAATCCTGCCAGCGCCGAAAGACCAGTCGCCAACGAGTAGAGCAACACCGTGACCGCCAGCATCTTGGCCCGGCCGTATCGATCCCCCAACGATCCGAAAATCATCCCGCCGGTCGCCCAGCCGAGCACGAAGATCGCCGTCGCGATTCCGCCAAAATACTTGGTATCCTGTCCCTTTTCCAACAGCGCCGCCATGGCAGGATTTCTGGCGAGGTTGAAAAGCTGCTGGTCGAGGCAGTCAAAGAGCCAGGCAAGGGTGGCGACGACGAAGACCAGTTTCTGATAGGAATCGAGGCGTTGCCACCAGCCGGATGGGTTTGAGGAAGTGGTCATGGATTGCGACAGACTCCACCGGACCCGAACCGACAGATCAAGTAAGAAGGGAAATTCGCCCAAATGAGCGCTTCGCGCCTTTCCGATTCTCCTTGGCCGGAAAGTCGATGGCATTTATCCAATCGCACGGCCACTTCCTTGATAGCAGGCCATTTTAAAACCCACCATCCACTCGATCTCCCATGAAATTCGGAATCATCGGCGCCGGCATGATCGGCCGCTTCCACGCCAAGGCCATCCAGGAAATGACCGGAGGCGAACTCCACTCGGTCTTCGACCTCCGCGCCGAAGGTGCCGAGAAGCTCGCAGGTGAATTCGGCGCGAAGGCCTACAGCGACATCACTTCCTTCCTCGCCGATCCCGAGCTGGAAATCGTCACCATTGGCACACCCTCGGGCTC
Source organism: Luteolibacter sp. (assembly GCA_031411755.1). GTDB lineage: Bacteria > Verrucomicrobiota > Verrucomicrobiia > Verrucomicrobiales > Akkermansiaceae > Luteolibacter. The sequence continues at coordinate 11,622 of JANOBS010000063.1, forward strand.
ACACCTCGACCCCGCCCTCGCCGCGCTCAATGCAGGCAAGCACGTCATTTGTGAAAAGCCGCTGGAAGTCACCCCGGAGCGCATCGACCTGATGATGGCCGCCGCCGAGACAAACGGGAAAACGCTCGCCGCCGTGCTGAACCGCCGCTTCCACCCCGCGATGGAGCATTTCAAGGCCGCCTCGACTTCAGGCCGCTTCGGCAAAATCACCTCCGCCTCCTGCTACGTGAAATGGTGGCGCACCCAGGAATACTACGATTCCGCCGGCTGGCGCGGCACCTGGGCCCTCGATGGTGGCGGTGCCCTGATGAACCAGTCGATCCACACGATCGACGCCCTGCTGCACATCGCCGGACCCGTGAAGGCCGTCATCGCCCGCATGGACCTGATCGCCCACGAGCGGATCGAAGTGGAAGACGCCGCCGTGGCGGTGCTTGAATTTGAAAGCGGCGCGCTCGGCGTCGTCGAGGGCTCCACCGCTTGCTGGTCGTCTACCGGACACCCAGCCGAAGTGCAAGTCTGCGGCACCCAGGGCTCGGTGTTTCTCTCCGACGAATCCTTCAAGATCTGGGACTTCGCCGACAGCCGCGACGAGGATGCCTTCATCCGCGAAAACCTGATGACCACCTCCACGAAGGGCCTCGGCGCGAACGATCCGACTGCGATCAACGTGACCGGCCACATCCGCAACTTCGAGGAGGTCGTCCAGTCGATCGAACAGAAGCGTGTTCCCACCGTCAGCGCCGAGGAAGCCCGCAAGGCCGTCGCCCTGATCTGCGCGATCTATCAATCCGCCCGCGAAGGCGGCAAGCGCGTCGTCCTCTGAAAAGTTGAACCACGGATGAACACGGAACCACACGGATTTCTCTTTTCGTGAAGTTTCGTGCCTTTCGTGGTTTCTGAATTCTTGAATCTTCAAATCTCACGTCTTCCCTGTTCCCATGAAACTCACCGGATTCTCCGACGAAGCCTCCCGCGATCTCGACAAGCAGATCGCCGCCACCCGTGAACTCGGTTGGTCCTGCATTTCCGCCCGCATGGTCGGTGGCAGCAACCTGCATGAGCTCCCCGAGGACGAGTTCGCGCGCGTCGCCGACCGACTCGACGAGGCCGGCATCCACATCCCCGAGTTCGGCTCGCTGATCGGGAACTGGGGCAAGAAGATCACCGGCGACTTCGATGTCACCCTTGCTGAAATCGATCGCGCCATTCCGCGCATGCAGCGGCTCGGCTCGAAGATCGTTCGTGTGATGTCCTACGCCCAGGAACCCTGGGGTGAGGACCAGCACGAGGCCGAACGTTTCCGCCGCCTGCGGGAAATCGTCAGCCGCTTCGAGGCCGCCGGACTCACCGCCGCGCATGAAAACTGCATGAACTGGGGCGGCTTTTCCGCCGAACACACGCTCCGCCTCATCGAGGAAGTGCCGGGGCTGAAGCTGGTGTTCGATACCGGCAATCCCGTCTTCCAGCTCGACCGCTCGAAGCCCGAACCCTTCCCATGGCAGGACGCCTTCTCCTTTTGGGAAAGCGTGCGCGACCACGTCATCCACATCCACATCAAGGACTGCCGCTATCCGGAAACCGAAGGCGTCGAGCCGGTCTACACCATGCCCGGTGCAGGCGAGGCTAAGGTCGCTCAGATTCTAACAGACGCGAAGTCCCGCGGCTACGACGGCTACATCGCCATCGAACCCCACGTGGCCACCGTCTTCCACGTCAAGGACCAGTCGCAAGTCGATTGGCAGCAGTGCTACGATTCCTACGTCGAATACGGCCGGAAGATGGAAGCGCTGCTCGACTCCATCAGCTGGGCCCGCGCTTGAAATGAAGTCCGCCACCTCCGCTGACCGCCTGAACGCCCGACTTCGTCCGAAGGGCTTTCCAGTCATGCGTCAGCGCTGGTCGGGCCTTCTGTTCCTGCATTGGCCGATTTCGCCGGAGTCGATCCAGGCGACGCTGCCGCCCGGACTCCACGTCGATACCTTCGACGGCCAGGCCTGGATCGGAGTCGTGCCCTTTTTCATGGATCGCGTCCGCCCTTCCCTGCTGCCTCCTGTGCCGGGCCTTTCGTGGTTCCGGGAAATGAACGTCAGGACTTACGTCCACGACGACCGTGGCGTGCCGGGCGTGTGGTTCCACTCGCTCGATTGTGATCAGCCACTCGCCGTGGAAATCGCGCGCCGCTTCTTTCATCTCCCCTACGAGCACGCGCAGATGGACATCGCCCGAAGCGGCGTCCAGATCGACTACCGCTGCGAACGCGACGGCATCGCGAACGATCCAGCCCATTTCATCTACGAGAATCCTCGTAGCACCGCAGAAGCCCAGGAAGGCACATTGGAATGGTTCCTCGTCGAGCGCTACGTGCTCTTCTCCGTCAATGGTCGCGGGAAACTTTGCGAAGGCCGTGTGCACCACCATCCCTATCGGATCGCACCGGCGCAATGCCCGAAATGGTCCGCAGCGCCGATTGGCTGGAATGGCCTTGAAATGCCCACCGGCCCACCTCATTCCATCCTCGGAGCCGAGACGGTGGACGTGGAGGTGTTTCCGCTAAAAGCAATCTGAGGGGCGGGGCGACTGGCTTTTCTTTTCTGCGTGAATTATCCGGCACTCTGGGCGCGTAACGACGAAACTTGATTATGATCGATCATTTGAAACCCATGCTGCTGGCCGCGTTACTCGGGGCTGGATTCGGACAAGTGTCAGCCGACACCCTGCTGATCGAGGCGGAACAGTTTTCCCGCAAGGGAGGCTGGTCGGTCGACACGCAATTCATCGAAACCATGGGATCACCCTATCTCATCGCCCACGGACTTGGCGAAGCGGTAGCGGATGCCAGCACGGATGTCGAAATCGCGGATGCCGGCAGCTACAAGGTTTGGGTTCGCACGCTCGATTGGTCGGAATCACTTGGTCGCCCGGGCGGGGCGGGACGATTCACCCTGAGCATTGATGGCAAGCAACTCGGCGGAGAGCTCGGCAAAGGCGCGGCAACCTGGCATTGGGAAGAAGTGGGCACCGTCGATCTCGCCAAAGGCAAGTCCGCCTTGGCTCTCAAGGACCTTTCAGGCTTCGACGGGCGTGTAGATGCGGTGCTGCTGAGCCGGAAGGCCGGCATGATTCCGCCGGAAAAGTGCCTTTTGAAAGACCGCATTGCATGGAAGATTCCGGGTGCACCCGAGGGGATCCAGGATGCAGGGGATTTCGATCTGGTGGTGATCGGTGGCGGCTACGGTGGCCTGGGTGCGGCCATCTCGGCCGCCAGAATGGGCAGCAAGGTCGCGCTGATCCAGAATCGCGAGGTTCTCGGCGGCAATGGATCCTCGGAAATCCGGGTGTGGGCCAAGGGCGATCTTCCTCCGAGCGAATTTCTCATGGCGGACATCATCCGCGAGATCGAGGACAAGGCACCCACGTCGCCCGCAGCGGCATCGGAATTTGTGGACGACAAGAAGCTCTCGGTGGTCCAGGCGGAAAAGAAAATCACCCTTCTGTTAGGCCATCATGCCTATGGGCTGGAGATGAAGGGGGCCGAAATCGCCTCTGTCAATTTGCTCGAAGTGACGACCGGAAAGCTCAAAAAAGTCTCCGGCAGGTTGTTCGCCGACTGTACGGGCCACGGCTTTATCGGCCAGTGGGCGAATGCCGACAGCACGATGGCGGAGAAGGGCCGGATGGGCATGAGCAACATGTGGATGTGGAAGAACACGGACAAGCCGCAGACCTTCCGCGAGGAGCCGTGGATGATCACGCTCAGCGAAAATGGATTTCCCTATCCGCAGCGCAACCATGCCGAATGGTTCTGGGAAGGCGGTTTCGACAGCCATCCTGTTTCCGACCTGGAAAAGACCCGCGACTGGAATCTGCTCGCGTCGTTCAGCGCCTGGAATGCCATCAAGAACCACGGCGCCTTCGCCGCCCGCGATCCGGACAAGCATGCACGCGCCAGCCTCGATTGGATGGCCTACATCGGCGGTACGCGCGAAACCCAGCAACTGCTCGGCGACGTGGTCCTGACCGACACCGACATCGATTCCAAGAAGGAGTTTCCCGATGGCTGCGTGCTGACCACCTGGTCCATCGACCTTCACGTTCCGCATCCCCTCTACACCAAGGAGAATCCCGATCGCCCGTTCATCTCGAAAGCGATCCACCGCTTCGCTGTGGACAAGAAAGTGGGCTATCCCATTCCCTACCGCTGTTTCTATTCGCGCAACGTCCCGAACCTCTTCATGGCCGGCCGGAATATCAGCGTGAACCGCGAGGCCTTGGGAACCA
>JANOBS010000064.1:0-10726 GCA_031411755.1 Luteolibacter sp.
GTCGAGGCCGCCATTGATGCCGAGGCTGTCCCATTCGCTGCCAGCGGTGCCGCTGCCATCGGTGCTGAACTGGAAGATGAGGGCTGATCCGCTGTTCCAGGTGTTGCTGCCGGTGGTGAGGGTCGCAATCCCCTCGCCTGCCGAGAGGGTGGCTCCGCTGTTGAGGGTGACGGGACCGGCGATGCTGCCATTGCCGCCGAGGGTGGCTCCGTTGTTGACGGTGACCCCGCTGGTGTTGGCGAGGTTGCCGGTGATGAGGAGCTTGCCTTGATTGACCGTGGTGGTGCCGGTGTAGGTGCTGGTGGCGCTGAGGGTGTTGGTGCCGGCGCCGTTCTTGACGAGGTTGGTGGTGCCGCCGGAGTTGTTGACGGCGGAGGCGAGGGTGAAGCCGGAGGAGAGGATGACGTCCTGGCCGACCTGGCGGATGCCGCCGACGACAACGGAGGCTCCGCTGGTGTCATAGGCCCAGTCCTTGATGACGGCTCCCCCGCTATTGTTGGTCAGGACAACGCGCATGTAGCCGTAGTCGGTGCCGTTGAGGCGGAAGCCGAGGTAGCCTTCAGAGCCGGAGACGAACTGGCCGACGCCGGCGCCCATGTGGGTTTCAGAGATACCGTAACCCGGACCACCGGGGTTTTCTCCGCCGGGACCTTGGACGAAGGTGGAGTAAGTGCTGCCGCTGCCGACGGTTGAACCAGCCGCCACATTCACCACCGCATCCATCTCTCCCGTCCCGGTGCGGACAGGTTGGAAGGTAGGGCTGTTCCACAAGACCGATCCGCCAAAGAACGGATTGACGTCCCAGCCTGCTTGCGGGCTGTTGATGTTCGTATTCCAGCTTCCCGTCTCCACATTCAAATATACCCCCGAGAAATTGGTCGGGATGGCGATATTCTGGAGATTGCTGTAGACGATATCAGCAGAGGCCGGAAGAAGGAGAGACCAACTCATGAGGCCAGCTATGGAAAAACCCTTTGCTTTCATTCGATCTTGGTAATTAGGGGTGGACTGGGAGCCAAATGAATCAATCCGCGATCATGACACGGAAGTAATAAGGCTTTTTCGGTCCACTGGGGGATCCAACGGAGTTCGGGAACGGCACGCGCACCGCATCGATCGTGCCATCAGTCGCGATGACCGTCGGCACCGTCACACTGGATGTCCACTGATCGAGACCAGCAGTGAACTGCACCGTGTAGGTCAAGCCGGCAGCGGCGTAGTCGGTGCGGCGACCGAATACGGCGTAATAGATGCCGCCAACTTCCTCGATCACCGGCTGCCCTGTGGCAGTGACCGCGCCACCGGAATAGGCGATGGAACCAGCGGAGTTCACGGCTGGATTCGTCCCGAAGGCGAATTCCATCAGGTTGATGTAGCCATCGCCATCCGGGTCAGCGGCTTTGCCACCGGTCGCGCCATTGGCAGCAGCCCAAGCCTCGTAGGGATTTTCCAGAACGAGGGTGTTGCCCACAACTTTCAAGACGTAACCAGGAATGGCTGCATCCAGCGTCGGCGTGCCGGTAATGCCCGTGGAGGCACTGATCAAGGTGTAGCTTGGCAAGGTTGGGGCGCCGGTGATCTTGATCGTGCCTGAGGTGACATTGAAGGTGCTCGTCGATGACGTTGATGACCCCAAGGTGAAGCTCAGCGATGCGCCAGGGCTCACTGTGATCGGCGATGCTTGACTGCCGCCAACGAGTGCCAGTGTGCCTGCGGTAACGCTTGTGGCACCTGTGTAGGTGTTCGCTCCCGTAAGGATCTGAGTCCCGGTTCCGATCTTGGTCAGCGCTCCAGTTCCTGAAACGGCACCGGCATAGGCTGCTGGGCTGGTATTGTTGCCACCTACAGTCAAGGTTGCAGCGCCGAGGGCCACATTACCGCCAGTCGCTCCACCGCCGGTAAGAGAACCGATCTGTGTATTGAAGCCTGTGATGTCAAGTATTGCAGTCGCATCATTCGCCATGACCACGGCCGAGTTGTTACCAAACGCGCCGCTGGTATTCGCTACGGAAGCGACACCCGCTGCGAGCGTTCCGCTAGTGACCGTTGTCGCTCCTGTGTAGGTGTTCACGCCGCTCAAGGTTTGAACTGCTGAACCAGCCTGGGTAAAGGCCAAGGTTCCCGCACCCGTTCCTGCGAGAATGACTTCAGTGACTCTGTTGACTGTATCCGTGAGCGCCAGCGTGCTGGTCGTGGCAGCCGTGCCGTTGACTAAAGAAGCGGCTTGAGCACCTTTGATCATACCAGTAAGGCTCTGGTTGAAGCCCTTCAAATCGATGACGGAAGCAGCAGATGCTCCCACTGTCACTACGGCGGTGGTGGCAATACCGTTGTTGGCGTTGAGACCCACATTGCCTGTCGTTCTCAGGTCCGTGTAATTGCCTCCGCCACCGAAGTTGACATTCCCCAATCGAACCGAAACCACGGTCGTGGGAGATGTGATGAACCCATCCACGTTCAAGACGTTCGCGCCCGATGAGGCAAAGGTCCCGCCTGCGGCGGCAATTGCCGTAATCGTTACCGGACCGGAGATGGTCGCAGTGCCGGTGGCAGCTGTGATTTGACCAGTGCCGCCGACGTTGGCGTTGGCTCCTAGATTGATCGCGTTGGTCAAGGTCACCGCTCCCAGCTCCAACCGAACACCGCCGGTCATAGAGATCGCACCAGTACCACCTCCACTTGATCCCGTGATCGCCAAAATCCCCCCGGAGATGTTTGTGCCTCCAGTATGGCTGTTGCTACCGGAAAGCGTCAGAGTGCCGGCACCAGTCTTGGTGAGGAAGTTGGTTCCACCGTTGTCGGCGATGACGCCACCGTAGCTCAGTGTTCCGGCTGCAACGCCAATCGTGCCGCCGGTGCTGCCGGTTGTGCCCAGGGCGATCCCGCGATTGGAGTTCAAAGTGAAGCCCACACTGGCTGAGAGAGTTCCTCCATTGATCACCACGCTGGCCGGAGTCGCCGATCCAGGAGCGGTGCCAAGGTTGTTATCTGCCGATACGCTGAGAGTCCCTCCCGTGATCGTGGTTGTGCCGCTGTAGGTATTGGCAGCATTGAGCGTTGTGGTGCCTAATCCCGCCTGTGTCAGCGATCCAGTGCCACTGATCGTGCCGAAGTCAGTTCCCTGAGCCGCCGCATTGCTGCGATTGATGACCAGGCTGCCGTTGTTGGTGATGGCGCTGGTCGGAGCAAGCGCTCCGGTTGTGCTGGCGGCGCCGAGTTGGATCGTTCCCGCAGTGATGGTGGTGGGACCGGTGTAGGTGTTCGTGCCGGAGAGCACGAGGATCCCGGCGCCGTCCTTGGTCAGGGAGTTGCTGGTGCCGGAAAGAACGCCCGATAGGGTGATCGTGCGGGCAGTCGAGTTATTAACCGAATCCAAGGTGTTGATCGTCACCCCCGCAACGGTGGTCAAACTCATCGGCAGGCTGCTGGACCAATCTGCGCTAGCGCCGAGAGTGCCTGTCCCAAGATTGACACTCCGGGTTGCTGCGGTAGTGCCAGTCGAAGCGATACCTCCTGCGCCGAGGTTCACCCGCCCACCTGTGAGGTTGAAGGTGCGCGAACCCGTCGTGTTGGTAACGTTATCTCCAAGCAACATGCTGCCGGCATTCAGGATGCCGCCTGATTGGGTGTAGAACGGCGTTCCGGTATTCAAGGTACACGCCACGGTTACAGCTCCCGTGATGTTGATCGCGCCCGTTCCGTTGTAATTCACTCCTGTGGTCGCATTGCCCAAGGTCAATGAAGGGGCATTGATGATGCCTGAGCCATTGAATGTGTCGGTCGTGCGATTCGTGGAAACATTCCATGCCCCTGCCGAGGTGAGGGTTCCACTCACTGAGTAGCTACTGCCCCATGGGTTGGCAATGGAGCCAACATTCAACGTGGCACCTGTTTGCACCGTGAGGGCATTTCCAATAACACCTGCACCCAGATTCAGGGCTCCCGTGGTTGTGAAGGAACCACCGGTCGCAACGGTCATTGCACCGGCGGTGGTGGCACTGCCGACAGTCAGGGTCGACGATCCTGTATTCGTCGTACCGGAGATCTGCAGCGTGCCTGCGCTTACGTTGGTACTACCGGTGTAAGAGTTGGTGCCTGAGAGGGTGAGCGAGTTCGTGCCGCTCTTCGTCAATGAGCCTGAACCGGTAATCGCATTGGCATAAGTGCGGCCATTCGTCGTGAGAGCATAGGCCAGAGCTCCATTGTTCACAATGTTGCTGGAACTGGCGATCGAGCCCTCGTTGATCGTCAACGTGCCAGCGTTGATCGTGGTGACTCCTGTGTAGGTGTTCACACCCGAGAGGGTCAAATTGCCAAGACCAGACTTGGTCAAGGTGCCAAGTGTGCTGTTATCTTGCAACACTTGCCCGATCGTGATATCGAACCCGTTCGTGTCAATCTTCGCACCGTTGGCGGTGAGCTTGGCCGTGGTGAAGGTGCTGGCCGGCAGGTAGGTCGTGCTAGCTGCCGCTGGTCTCAGGTAGCCGGTGGAGGAATCAAATGTGATAGCTGCCGTGGCGCTTGTACCTTTCACATTCGTCGGGAAGACTGGCAGGGTTACCTGGGCGGTTCCGCCGATGGTGATGACCGAAGTGCTGGTATTGGCACCGGAGAGCATGTTGAAGGTCGCGGCGGAGAAGGTTCCTCCAGTGAGCGACAGCGTTGCATTGGCGTTCGCGTTGTTGGCGGGCGTCGTGCTGGAACCACCCATTTGCAGGATGCCAACGGTCGCTGTGCCGCCGGTTTGGGAGAACGTGGCGGTCACCCCTGTTGCCGCGCTGCTGTCCGAGCGGCAGATCTGAAGGGTGGAGGTGGCCAGCATGTTCAGGTTCCCGGACGCACTCAGATTGAAGTTCCCAGTGGTGCCTGTATTGACGCCAAGTACCAGACCAAGGGTGCTGGCGACGCTGACATTCAAGGTGCCGCCGCTGAGGTTGTAGGTGCCTGTTGCAGTGCCATTGCCGACGAGCAACTGGTTGCCGATGGTTGTCAAACTACCGCCAGACTGATTCATGATGCCAGTGCTGGCTGTGCCGTTGCCGACGAGGAAAGTCGAACCGGCTGTCCCAACCGTGAACGTGCCGTTGCTGACGTTCAGGGTTCCCGTGCTTGCAGTGAGGTTGCCAATATTGAAGCCGCCGGTAGCGGCCGCAGTGCGGTTACCGGAAAGGGTAAGCGTGCCAGCGCTGACCGTGGTGGAGCCGCTGTAAGTATTGGGTCCAGCGAGGATGCTTGTGCCGCTGCTGGTGTGGGTCAAGGTCGAGGCCCCACTGATGATGCCGGCGACACTTTGCGAGAGTACGCCAGTTCCACTGACCGTGACGGCACCGCCGCCAGTGAGGGAGCCAGTAAGACTCAGGGTTCCGGCACTGACCGTGGTGGTTCCGCTGTAGGTGTTCACACCAGAAAGCACCACGGTGCCTGGTGCAGCCACCTCGACGGCTTTCGTTGACGCGCCGCTAACGACGCCACTGATGGTCAATTGTGTGCTCGCAGCGGGCAGTAGATCGAGATTGCTGAGCAGGGCGACATTTTCCGCAATGGTATGTGTGCCTGCTGTGACAGTAACAACTGCGTTGCTTGTGCCGTTGTTGAGGGTCAAATTGCTGCTGCCATTCGAGCCGATGGTGTAGGCATTGGCATTGTCGAAACGCAAATAACCGACAATGTGTGGGGTATCAACCGCGACAATGGTTGGCGCGCTAATTGAGTCGCCAAAGAGCGCGGCATCACCCGCGACTGTAGGTTTGTAATTCAGCCAGTTACCCTGAGTCATGCCAGGATCGCCCAAACTCCAGTTGCCACCACCGGCGACGTTCCACTTGCCTTCATACAAGGTCGAACCAATGGTGATGGTGTTGGCGTTGATCGTTGGAGTCAATGTCACCCGGCCAATGGTCTGGCCTGTGATGGTGTAAGGACCGGCGTTGGTGATTGGATTGGCGGAAGTCACCAAAGTGTAGGTGCCACCGATCGCGCCGATGCTGGTGAAACTGAACGCGCTGTTCGCCGTGAGAGCGAAATTGTTCACCGTGATCGAGTCATTGACGCCAGCATCGCCAATATCGAAGGCGAGGGTGCCGCCGCTCAGCGTCATGTCCTTGGTGCTGAGGTTGAGTGTATCCGCTGTTGCGGCGGTGAACCCGAGCGTGCCGCCCGTGCCGACCGTCACCGCACTGGTGGTGGGATTCGTCGCTGCAGCGCCGTCTAGTTGCAGTTTACCGCCGGATACCAAGGTTGCTCCGGTGAAGGTGTTAGCACCGCTGAGGGTCAGCGTGCCAAGTCCTATCTTGGTCAGGCCGGTGTCAGCGGCGTTGGCCGTAAGGGCGCTCAAGGCCACGTTGGCTCCTGTGCCGCCGCCGCCGGTCAGGGTCACGGCAGGGGCCACGGTGTATTCACCTGGCGAAGTGATAACGATCCCCGTCACCGCACCACCGCTAACGACCGCATAGCCGGATGCTGGGGCGCCATTCGTGGCGAGCGTGCCGCCGGTGAATTGGACCATCGGAGCGCCGATGTAGCCAGTGCCACCGGTGACCGTCATGTTGGTTTGTTTGACGCCGTTGCTTGCCGTGTTGGCGCCGAGCAACGCATTAGCCAAGGTTACGCTGTTTCCGCTGGTATTTACCGTCAGGCCGCCGGTGAAGTTCTGGCTCGCGTTGCCGACTGCGGCGGAATTATCGATCGCTCCAAAGATGGTGGAGACTGTAGTGACGGCGCCACCTGGGTTGAAAGGATTGGTAAGATTGGCCGATGCCTTGAGAGTGCCGCCCGCATAGTTGATGTAGACGTTTTCAGATGTAGCTGCGGTTGAAAAATTCTGCCCCAAAGTGAAAGTCCCACCAGCCAAGTTGACGAAGCCGGTCTGGTTAGCGCCCGCGTTACCAAACCTGGCCGCACGTGTGCCGAAGTTAACATCTCCCCCGGCTATGTTAAGCACTCCATAAGAATTTGCGCTCACCGTAAGGAAAAAGCTGCCGACGGAACCACTGTAGTTCAGAGTGCCGCCGGGCGCGACCGTCAAGGAGCCTTTGCTTGAGTCCGAATAAGCCACGACCATGTTGCCAGTGGCAGCCGAGCTATCCAGATTTGCCGCTATGTATGCCACGCCTGTGCTGGCGGTGCCGGTGTTGACAGTATTGTTAAAGCCGCCTGTAGTAGCAAAGGTGCCGCCAGTCAGGTTGAAATAGCCGTAACCGCCGCTATTGGCTACCCAAGAAGCAAACTGCGATGATGTTGAGCTGACGTTGCCTGCCGTCTGATTGTAAACCGCGATGCTGCCCGCGATATTGGCCCCCGTAACGTTGCCCACCGTCATATTGTTACTGACATTTACGATGGTAGTCGCTGCCGAGTTTCCATACGCAAACGCGGAGGTCGTGGCGCTGTTGAGAGGCGCCGTGATGTTCAAGGTTCCGCCACTGATGGTGGTGGCGCCGGAGTAGGTGCTGGTTCCTGATAGAGTCAGTGAGCCTGTGCCGTTCTTGGTGAGTGTGCCAGTGGTAGTATTAATGCCGCCCACGATGGAGTTGCCATTACCCGAAAACGTCAGGGTTTTCGCTGCCCCGCTGACGCTTCCCAGCGTTGTTGTGGCAGTCGTGTTCGTATTGGTGATGATGCGATTGGCACTTAAGGTAGTATTACCAAGAGTCAGCGCTCCTGAACCCACGATGCTGAAATCGGCATTTGCCTCGACCGTGTTGGTCGTGACAACGGTGCCGTTCGCAGCCACTGTGCCACCATTGATGCGCAGTGTGCCGGCACCTAATGCACTGTTATTTGCGAGAATTAGTCCACCCGCATTGTGAGTCACGCCACCGCCAAAGGTATTGTTACCTGCAAGCAGCAAGTTTCCAGGGCCAGCCTTTGCCAGGCTGCGGTTGTTGCCTCCGTCGCCGATATTGCCACCAACAGTCAAGGTGCTCGAAGTAGTCGTGAGGGCGAGGCTGCTTCCTAAGGTTACGGCACCTGTGCCGAGATCAAGGTTGTTGGTGCCGGTGAAGGTGAAATCACCGATCCAGTTCTGGACGTTGTTATTGGTCAGAGTGTTGGCAGCAGCCGTATTGATGGTCGTGCCAGCGCCGATGGTGAAGGTGCCGGTGCCGACGGCAGTGGCGCTGTTGAGAATGAGGGTGCCGGCGCTCAGCGTGAAGGCAGCTGCTCCGGAGTTGTTGCCAGAGAGAGTCAGGACGCCTGTGTTGGTCTTGTTGACGCTTCCCGTGAAGGTGGTATCGCCACTGATGGTGAGTGAGCCCGAAGGATCCACGTCCCAGGTCTGGGAGGCCCCGACGGTCAGGGGAGCCGAGATCGTGGCATTGCCGCCACCGCTCAGGACGCGAATGCCCCCCGAGGTGCTCAAAGGCGTTAAAGTGAGAGTTCCACTGGTGCCAGCGGCGATCGTGACATTGCTGCTTCCGGGGATGTTCGAGAATTGCAGGCTATCAACCGTGAATGCGGCATCGAGAGTCGTGAGGATGGCACCTGGCGTCACTCCAGCAGCACTGAAGATGACCGTGTCCGTTCCGAGTGGCTTGCTGATTGCGTCCACCGTACCAGTGCTATCCGTCCAGTTGGCGGTGCCGCTACCCAAGGTATTCCAGGACAAATTCTGACCACCACGCCAGAAGGTGGGAATGTAGGCAGAAATGGTCACACTGACCACCGTATCAGAAGCATTGATCGTGTAATTGAATCCATTCGGAGCCGATCCAAGAGCATAGGTGGCACCTGACAGACCACCGCTCGGCGCGGTCAACACGTTGTAAGTGCCGGCTGTCGGGGTGCCAGAGAAGTTCAAGGTGACCACGCCCGCAGTCACCGCAGTGCCAGTCGCTCCCACGGCAATGCTGTCGGTGGCAGCGCCACTGAATTCGAAGCCCAATTGCGCCCCATTGGAAAGAGTGAGGGCACCGAGCGAATTGTCGAGGGTGAGGGTCTCTGCGGTCGGTGACGAGTCGATGAGGTTGAGATAACCTGTGGCACCTACCGAAACCGTTGCGACATCCGTGCCACCAAACCCCGCGCGCAGCGTGCCCGCGTTCACCACGACGCCTGCCAAGCCACCATTGAGAGTGGTGGTGCCGCTGATGACGGCGGTGCCAGCGCCCGATTTTACGAGGTTTCCGCCGGAACTGGTGACTGCAAAGGTCAGGCTGCCACCAGCATTCGCCACATCGACCGTGCCGGCTGAACCTCCGATGGCGATCGGACGATTCAGGGCATTTGCCCCTGTCGCGGTGTAGCTGATACCACCACCGCTGAGGTTGACGACGGTGGAGTTGCCCAGAGGGCCGGCAGACGCGGGTGAGGTGGCAAACGCCACCAGTCCACCATTCACCGTGAGGCTCCCACCAAAGTTGCTCGCACCACTCAGAGTCTGCGTGCCGCTGCCGATTTTCGTCACCGAAAGTGTGCCCGCCGTATTGTTGATCGCGCCACTGTGGTTACCGTTCGCATTATTGTCGCCAAGAGTAAGGGTCACGGTGCCGCTGACGCTCGCGACGTTGCCGCTGCCATTCAGGCCGTTGATTGTCTCGTTTCCTCCGGCGAGGCTCAGGAGTCCGATTCCCGTGCCGTTGCTATTGACGAAGACGTTTCCGGTGCCGGTGCCGTTCGGGATCTGATTCGCCGCGAGCAACTGCAGGGTTGCCGACTTGCCCGAGGCCGCGTTGAAGTTGACGACGGTGTCGCCCTGGTAGTTGTTTGGATTGATCGTTGCGTTGTTCAGTGTGACCGTGAATGCCGTCGCTGCTGCACTGGCTGAAACGATGTCAAGCACCAGACCGGATGAACCGGTCACCTGGTTTGTTAGGAAAAATGTGCCGACACTAGTCTGAGCGGTAAACGTGGCTGGGGCGAGATTCGCGGTGATCACGCCCGAAAGTGTGATGCCGGCAACGTCCGTGCGGATGCCCACACGATCCGTGCCCAGAGCGGTATTGAAGATGATGGGATTGGTCAGGGTTTGCGTGCCCGTAGCGAAGTAAATGCCGGCTAGATCCGTGGGTGATTCACCAATGGTGATCGGACCCGTGCCGTAGGCTCCGGCCGTGATGGTGCCCGGGGCCATGCGCGTGCCGCTAGCACTATTGGTCAGGACAATGCCACCGGAAAAAGTGTTGGCTCCGTTGGTCAAAAGAAAGGTGCCGTTGCCGTTGGTGACACGAAGAGCCACGGTTCTCGTAGCGCCATTCGTGATGTTCACGGCAGAACCGGCCGCCGCCGCCGTGATGCTGAGAGTGCTGGTGCCAGAACCTGCCGCACTGTCGGTGACAATCGCGGTACTCACGCCGCCAAGAGTGGACACAGAGGCGTTCAATCCATTCAAATCAAAGACACTCGTGCCATTGACCGTCAAGGCTGTGCCAGTGGTCAGTGCGTTCGTCACCCCCTGACGGATCGTGCCTGCGGTGATGGTGGTGCCGCCGGTGAAGGTGTTGGTCCCGGAGAGCGTCAAGATTCCGGCTCCGGTCTTGTTCAGTGCGAGTGTGCCGACTCCGCCGTTTTGCAGGGTGCCGCTGAAGGTGAGGTTCGTTGCATCGCCTGCCGTGAGGGTGGCTGCGGTGGAGGCGTGGTTGTTTTGAACCGTGCCGTCACCTGCGAGAGAGAGGATGGTGTTGCTGAAACCGTTCAGGCGAAGAATGCCGGTTCCGCTGACGGTGACTGCTGAGCTTGCGCTGAAGGAATTCGTTGCGCCACTTTGAAGGATGCCTCCATTCGGCACGGT
>JANOBS010000065.1:0-11773 GCA_031411755.1 Luteolibacter sp.
TCACGCACTTCAGTCTCTTCCTCGGTCGATTCAATCTTTTCGAGTCCGACCGTTCCCAGGTTACATCGCAGATTGAAATCGCCGGTGCGGTCCCAGATGTAAGCGATGCCACCGGACATACCGGCTGCGAAGTTGCGTCCAGTATCTCCCAACACGATTAATTTGCCACCGGTCATGTATTCACAGCCGTGATCTCCCAGACCTTCAACGACCGCTGTTGCACCTGAGTTGCGGACGCAGAATCGCTCCGCAGCTCGACCGCGCAAGAACACTTCACCGCTGGTCGCACCGTATAAGCAGACGTTGCCAACCAGGATGTTCTCCTCGGCTTTGAACGAGCTATTTTTTGGAGGATAGACAATGATTCGACCGCCCGATAAACCCTTGCCGACAAGTGAAAAAATCATCCCGCCCGAAGCTCTTCCTGCTTGCCGCCGTCGCCCGGTTAGCTACTATGCCGGTAGTAAATGACAACGGAGCGCGAGCAAAAACTGCTTGATGAAAACGCCCGACTGCGCGACCAGGTAGCCCTGCTTGAAGCGAAGATCGACGCCCTCATCCGCCGCCTCTTCGGTGCGAAAAGCGAGGCGCTCGACGCCGCCCAGCTCGAACTCCTGCTCGATCCCGACGCCGCAAAAAAAAGCCAACGCCGCCGCTCCCGCAGACCCAGGACCGGCGGCTGAGCCACCCGCCGTCAAGGAACGCGCCGCCCGCAAGCCCCGCGACCTCTCGCACCTCGAAGTGCGCGAGACCGTTCTCGTTACCGACGAAGTCCTGGCCAACCCGGAGGGCTACCGCGAGCTCGACCGCATCGTCACCGACCGCCTCGATTACCAAGCCCCACGCATCTTCATCAAGCGCCTTGTGCGCGTCGTCCACATCGCCATCGGCCAGCTCGATGCCGTTCCGGTCAAGGTCGCCGCGCCACCCTCGCTCGGACTCGCCGCCACCCCCCGGCTCGTCGCCCACGTGATGGCCGCCAAGTACCGCCATCACCGGCCCCACTACCGCACCCAGGGCATCCTGCGCGAGCGCCACGGAGTTGAGATCGCCCGCAACACCCTCTGCCATTGGGACCACGTCGTCGCCGACACGCTCGAACCGCTCTACAAACTCATTCACCAAGGATTGCTCCAAGGCCACTACCTGCAGGCCGACGAAACCCCCGTTCGATACCTCGATCCCGGCGGAGGGAAATGCGCCACCGGATACCTCTGGGTCCTGCATGCCCCTCGCAACGGAGGCAAAGGCGACATCCTCTTCCAATGGCATCCCAGTCGCCGGGCCGGCTGCCTTGACCACCTGCTTGGAAACTACCAAGGCTTCCTCCAAACCGACGCCTACGCCGCTTACGACTCCTGGACTGCCCGAAAAACAGGCATCCACCTCATCGCCTGCTGGGCGCACGCCCGGCGCAAGTTCCATGAAGCGTTCAAAGCCGGACAGACTCTTGCTGCCGGACCGCTTGCCAGCATCCAACAGCTTTATCACCTCGAGACGAGCCTCCGCCAAACCCGGGCCACCCCCGCAGAGCGTGCCAGCCTCCGGCACGAACGCGCCGCCCCGCAGCTCCAGCTCCTCCGGGACCAACTCATCACCCTGCGCCAGCGCCCCGAAGTCCTCCCCCGCAGCCCCTTGGGAGCCGCCATCGACTACACCCTCGGTCAGTGGGACAAACTCAGCGCCTATCAGCAGCACGGCTGCCTGGAAATTGACAACAACTGGATCGAGAACGGCATCAGGCCCACCGCCATTGGTAAAAAGAACTGGCTCTTCACCGGCGGCGAAACCACCGGCCAGCGCGCCGCGATCATCTACACGCTGGTGGAATGCGCTGCTCGTTGCGGCCACCCCGTCGAAACGTATCTGGCCGATGTGCTCGAACGCCTCCCGGCGATGACCAACCAGGACGACCTCGGAGCGCTGCTGCCCGCACACTGGAAGCCCGCCGCCACGCCCCCGCAGGCCGAAACCGCCTGCGCCGTCTGAACCGGCAGCCATCAAAGGGAACATACACATCTATGTATGCTACCTATGCTCCGCGCACCAGTCGCCTGCGATGCCCATCCGTTGACCGCTTACTTACTGCCCCCTTTTAGTCGGTTCTAATCACGGAAGGGCATTACCTCAGGGAGGCGAAGGTTAAGCGTGTCCGAACCGACCTCGGAAGGTCATTCGTGCCTGTCTATCACCTTTACAGTCGACTTGGGAACGGGTGTTGCGGGGAGCGCTTACGTTCATTCGGCTCCCTTTCATTTTTCTGCAATTACCGATTTATAGATTTCCGTTGATTTTGGATCTTTAGACACAGCTATTTTTTTCAAGATTTCCCTGTAGTCGACTTCTGTCTCTATTCCTGACTCTAACGACGTCTCGACGATATCAAATTCGTTATCCTTAAATTTTCTAATCTTACAGATATTCGCTGATTTTTTCTTATTCACAGCTCCGAAAACTCTTATGGCGAAATCTTGATTCTTGAATTTGAAAATTAAAAATCCTTGATCATTGCGGTCAGTGTCGAGATAATACGGAATAATGCCGGTAATTCTTTTTGCCTTTTGAAAAATATCCACAAGCTTAGATTTGGAATCTAAAGCGATCTCAGTCGCAACAAACTGGTTAGGCTTTTCATTGATTGGAGTTAGCCAAATGATTTTATCTACAGATTTTAAATCCTCTGGAAAAATTGGTTGATCTGCCTCGGCTAGCATAGCGGACAGTAGATAAATCATAACTTTTGCGATTTTTGTTACCATTTTAGTGGGCATTTAATTATTGTTGTGAAGCCGCAAAGCGTTTGACCGCTCTCAGAATCTGAGCCTTTACTTCCATTTCGATATCTTCGATCGGCTCGTTCTAGCTGCCCGGCACCCTGCGTATTTGTGCAAACAATTTTAATCGTGATTTGAGAGCAGCAGCATGTCTTAGATTCACAAAAGTTTTTGGCATACGCTTTAGATGTGGCTAATGCGTAATCTATATGCGAGGTCAACTCGATGCCTTGGCATAGGTCGTTTCTTAAGAAAGGCGGTTTTAATAGATCGGAGTCACCATCAGTATGATCATTTAGTGGATACCTCCATGGCGGCATTACGGAAACCCCTAGCCCTGCTTTATTGTAAATGCTATTTAAGTAGTTTGCGCCGCATCCTACACTGATGAATCTCCTGCATTTGTTTTCTTTTTTATTACTTATTCTATTCGTAGCTCTTTCGGTACTGGCCGAATTGGATAGACCTCCATGTCCAACATCTATAATTATACTGCACTCTTCAAATTCATGAATACTGAAATCAAATTGAATTAAGTCCGCCTCTACTAGACCCAATAGGTCGAATGAGTCTATAGGACTATTCCCGACGAACCCATACAGATTCAGTCCCCCTTGTTCCCCGATTGGATCTCGGCTGAGCCAGCGTCCCAGATTCGGATGGAAGTATCTGTAGCCGTAGTAGTGTATCACCCCCAAAACGCCCAATTCTCTGGAAATTGGGAGGATTTCAGAGGGTTTTCGGGAAAGGGTCGTGGGTCGACGGCCGCGCGATCTGCAGGCAGCCAATTGCGGGCGGGCAGATGGAATAGCGGGGAATGAAGGAGACGTCACCATTTCCATTGAGGTCGAGACTAGGGGAATCCATCCGGCAGGGAAAGGGAGAATGCCCGGCACCCATTCAGAGTGCGGAAGATTCCGTGGATTCGGTCCCGGGGTTTCACCCTCGGGCTATTTCAGCTCGCCCGGTCAGGGCCGCAGAGAGTGGTCAGCTGTCAGGATTCAGGGCTTAGGCAGAAGGTCGTGTTGTTGTCTGCAGACCTGGCTCCACTGACTCGGTTCGAACCCCGTCGCGTTTCAAAGGAACAAGCAAATTGCCATCGCATTCTCTGTCTGCAGACCGGACCCGTGAGAATTGGGTCATTACCTCACGGCTTCGCATCAGGCGGAGTGCCTGAATTTTCCAGCCAGCTCTGGATCAAGGGCCAGGTGATCGCGAGGCTGCCTTCCTTGTTGGGGTGGGTGCCGTCGGGGATGTAGGTGTGGAATTTTTCGACGTTGGTTTCCTTGAGTTTCTGCCAGGCCGGATAGTGATCGAGCAAGGGCAGGTGATTCGCCTGCGCATAGTCCCGATAGTTCTGATTGTAGGCGTCGAGTTCAGGGCGATGGAGGGAGCTGCCATTGCCGTTGGGTGCGTCCCAGTTGGCGTTCATGACCTGAAGGGCGATGCAGGCCTTCGGATTCTGCTGCCTGATGGCTTTGACCATTTCGTCCAGGTTGCTCTTTCCCTTGGCAACTGGCAGTTTGAATTTTTCATGTGCGTCGTTGTAGGCGAACTCGATGAGAACGAGATCCGGTAGGTGCTTGAGCACCTTGGTCTTGAGGTTCGCCACCCCCCAATCCGAATTCTGTCCGGGTCCGCCACCATTGTAGAAGCTGACCTTGCCGGGGCTTTTCTGATCGAACCAGTTCTTCATGGCCGTCGCCCATGCGCCGCCCTGGGTGAGGCTGGTGCCATAAACGACGACGCTGCATTTCCCGCCTGATTTCAGCTTTTCGAAAAATCCGGAGACCAGAGGGTCTGCCTCTTGCTTGGCGTGAAGAAGGCCGGAGCTGAGGATCAAGGAGGCAAGCAAGGCGAGGGTTTTCATGGGAGTGATCATCGTCGGCCTGTCTGATATGGCGTGGTCGCGACTTTCCGTCAACCAGTCGATCCAGGTGCGCGTTTGCCGGCATTCCATCCTGTTTCCCTCAGCGGCTATCTGAAAAATGCTGCCTCACGAGATAGTCGGCCGATTCTCCGCAGAGGCGCTGAGGTTTGTTGAGGACGCGGAGCCTCTCAATCAAAGTTTTATCGGTGATCTCTGCGGTTTCTCAGTGCCTCAGCGGAGAAAGAAAGCAGACAGAATCGACATGCAGCACTTTTCAGACAGGCACTCAGGAAGCCCCACTCACTCCGAGAAGACATCTGAACGTCCGATCAATTCATCAACGGGTCTTCCGGGGCCTCGGCGAGGATGCGGTGGAAGGGCGATAGGGCGCGAAGCACGTCCGCCCACAGGGCCTTGTCGTGGGTCTTTCCGAGGAGGGTGGGATCGGGCTTGGTGGTGATCCAGGAATGACTCCGCAGCTCGTTTTCCAACTGGCCCGGACTCCAGCCCGAATACCCGATGAAGGCCCGCACCAGGGTGCCGGGACGTTGGCTGTGGGCGATGGCGTCCTCGGCGGAGATCCGGATCGACCAGCGCAGCGAGCCTTTTTCGTGATTCCACCAGAAGGCGGAAAACGTGAGCTGTTCCTGCGCGACCGGGCCGCCCTGATGGACCTCGATTTTTCGCAGCGGCAGAAAGGTATCGTCCTTCAGCAGATCGCCGACGACGTGGCCGGTGGGGTGGTTCAGCACCAGCCCGAAGGCCCCATCCGTGGCCGAGTGTTCCGCCAACAGTACCACCGAGCGGCAGAACATACCCTCGCGCAGGGTCGGGTCCGCCAGCAGCAGCTGTCCGTGCAGATCGATGGAGTGATCGGGAGTCGCCTCGTCGGGGTTCACGTGAAGAGAATAATGCCGGTCTGCCCGCGAGCCAATGACGGATTCCACGCAGGGTGGACGAATTTGTTGGATCGTGGTCCGGCCAGCCCTTACCTCGGGCGGGTTGCGTATGTCGAAGTCGGGAGTGATCGAGGAAGCGGATGCCGGGGAGTTGCCAAATGGGCAGCTCGGCGGTCGCCTCGCGGGCCTTTCCCTGATGCAACAGGTGGTCATCCTCGCGATGTGGCCGCTGCTGGAGCAGGTGCTGGCCTTCTTCGTCGGCCTGACGGATCTGTTCATTTCGGGACGCATGGCGGAGGGCGCGGAACGGGTCGCCATTCTCGATGCGATGGGTCTCGGTGGCTATGTCGGGTGGTTTTTCAACATCCTGCAGGGGGCTGTCGCGACGGGCGTGATGGCCCTTGTGGCCCGCGCGAGCGGAGCCCGCGATCATGCATTGGCAAACCGTGGACTCGGACAAGGCGTGTGGCTCGGGATTCTGGCGGGGATAATTTCATTCGGCGTGCTGTATGCAGGAATTCCGCTGCTGATTGAAAAAATCGGCCTGACTCCGCAGGCGGGAGTGCAGGCGACGAAGTTCCTCAAGGTGCTGGCCTTTTCCGGTCCCTTCAGTGGCGCGATGTTTGCCGTGAATGCCGCCCTGCGTGGAGCGGGGGATACCCGCACGCCCTTCCTCTCGATGGTGGTGGTGAATGTGGTGAACATGATCGTGAGTTCGATGCTCGTCTTCGGCCCCGCGCCCTTCGGTGGCCATGGGATCGCGGGCATCGCGGCTGGCACGGTCACTGGATGGATCGCCGGCTGTCTCACCGCCGTGCTCATGCTCGGTCATGGTCGCAGCGAAGGTCTCCGCTGGTCGCGCATTTCGCTTTCGCCGAGCTGGCTGACGATGAAGCGCATCCTGAAAGTGGGCGCGCCGCAGTCTTTGGAAATCCTCGTGATGTGGCTGATCCACGCCTACGGCATCCACATCATCGCAAACCTGAATCACGAGGGCTCACTCGGAGCGCATTTCCTGGCCATCCGGGTCGAGTCGATGAGCTTCCTGCCGGGCTTCGCCATCGCCACCGCTTCGGCCGCCCTGGTCGGCCAGTACCTCGGCGCAGGCTCGAAGGAGATGGCGGTGAAGGCGGTGCGGCTATGTTGGAAATTGGGCGTCGCGCTGATGAGCCTGATCGGAATTTCGTTCGTCTTTTTCCGCTCCCAGCTCATCGAGTTCATGGCCCCGGGAAGCGAACTTCACGCACATCTTTCCGCGCCGTTGCTGATCGTCTCCGCCTTCACCCAACCATTCTTCGCCACCTGCATCATCCTGAAAACCTCCATGCGCGGAGCCGGGGCCACCAACGCCGTGATGCGCTGGTCCTTCGGCAGCATGTTCTTCTATCGCGTCGGCGTCCTGTGGTGGTTTTTCAACCACGGCGGCATCTCGCTGACGCAGGTGTGGATCGTCCTCGGGCTGGATCTTTTCACGCAGTCGATCGCGTTTTCATGGCTCCACTTCCGTGGGCGATGGCTGGATGCGAAGGTGTAGGGTTTGAAGCTCGCCGTGGACTGTGACGTAACGTGCCTCAACCGGGGGTAGGGTTGACGAAACAACTTTCGAAGTTCCTGTCCTGCCAATCCGCGAGGTCCTTGATTTCGATATTCAGCCGTTCCGCATAGGCGGCGGCGATGGCGGGCAGGTTCGCTGGATGGTTGGGTCCGCCGGGCAGGGAATGGGTGATGAACTCCTCTGGTGACAGCATGTCCGGGGCGTCGGTTTCCAGGAGCACGCGCTCTGGCGGAAGCTGTCGGAAGGTTTCCACGACGCCGGATTTCCTGGGCTGGAGAAAGTAACCTGAGAAGGAGAAATACGCGCCGAGCGGAATCAGACGTCGCGCGGTTTCGATGGAGCCATTGAAGGAATGCAAGAGGAAGCGGGCAGGGGGCGGCACGCGATCAAAGGAATCGAACAAGGGCTGCCAGGCCTTGAGGCAATGAATCACCGCGCAGCGATCAAGCTCGCGGGCGAGGGCGAGCTGGGCTTCGAAAACCGGCGACTGGATTTCAAGCGTGGGGGAGTCGACCCAGCGGTCCAGCCCACATTCACCAACGACGGCGGAGGGATGCTTTTCCAGGAGTCGATGCAGTCGATCCTCCCAACCGGAAACGGTTAGATGCGCCTTCCACGGATGCACGCCGAAGGCAGGAAGGACGAAGTCCGGATGTTTCCCGAAGAGCGCCTCTATCACCATCCAGTCGTCCTCGCAGGTGG
Organism: Luteolibacter sp.; assembly: GCA_031411755.1. Taxonomy (GTDB): domain Bacteria; phylum Verrucomicrobiota; class Verrucomicrobiia; order Verrucomicrobiales; family Akkermansiaceae; genus Luteolibacter. Next base: position 7,801 of record JANOBS010000065.1, read on the forward strand.
CATTCACCACGCAGCGCGTGATGCCCGCCAAACGCATCGCGGCGATGACGGGCTCGGGGTCTCCGAGACGCGGGTCGTGGAGGTGGTTGTGGGCATCGGACCAGAGCATGGGGGATTGGAAATCCGAAATTCGAAATCTGAAATTCGAAATGAAGAGCAAGCGTCTACATTTCGAATTTAGGATTTAAGATTTCGTGCTTGGCCCCCGTGGGGCCTTCACTCGACCTCGACGATCAGGTTGATCTCGACGGCGACGTTCAACGGCAGGGCCGGAACTCCAAGTGCGGTGCGGGAATGCTTTCCTCGCTCGCCGAAGATTTCGATGAGCAGTTCGGACGCTCCGTTGATGACCTTCGGGTGATCGTAGAAATCGGCGGTGGAATTGACGAAGCCGTTGAGCGTGACGATGCGCTTCACGCGGTCGAGCGAACCGATCTCATCGCGGATGACCGCGAGGCGGTTGAGGATGACCATGCGGGAGGCTTCGTAGCCTTGCTCGATGCTGACATCGGTGGGGATCTTGCCGATTACCTTGCGGTCGCCGTCGATGGGCAGGCCGCCGGAAAGGAACAGCAGGTTGCCGGTGCGGACGCAGTTCACGTAGGCCGCGATGGGCACGGGAACGGTGGGCAGGGTGAGGCCGAGGGATTCGAGATGGGCGAGGGTCTGGTCGGTCATGGTCGGAAATAATCTAGCGCGAGCGCAAGGGTTTGGCGGGAGGGGTTGCTGGAACCACTGGCTTGGGGGAGGTGGTTGGCTTTGGGGAGGTGGTCTTTGGCTTGATGGTGGTGGCCGGGGTGACGGGAGCCACCGGGAAATCGCCGCAGAGCAGGGCGACGAGTTGCTTTCCACCGGAGGTCAGCGAGGCGGTGGAGCCGATGCCGTCGATGAGGCTGCGGGTGAGGTAGCGCTGTGGGATGGTGCCACTGCGGAGGTAGGTGACGATGGGGGTGGTGACGCTGCGCTCGCTGGCGGTCACGGCGATGGGCAGGCCGGTGTTGGTGAAGGAGATTTCCCAGGAGGTGGCGAGGGCTTCATCGCCGCGCAGCAGCCAGGGGTAGCGCTTTCCGAAGGCGAGGATGCCGTTGCCGGGGACGGTGACCTTGAACTGCACCGGCTGGGCATAAACGAAGTCGGAGAACTTCAGCGCAGGGTTCTTCTGGCGTTCCAGAAACCACTTCGCGGCATCGGCACCGGCGAAGTTCATGCCGTTGAAATTGCCGTGATAGTTCTCGGCACTTTTGTTCGCCTTCACCCAGTCGTCATAGCGATCGGAAATCATCAGCGCGATCTCGAGATGCACGTGTGAGCGGACGCGGTCGATGCCGGCTCCGGTGAAGCCCATCTGGCCGAGTTTCCCGCCAATCTTCACGGGTTCGCCTACTTTTACCGTGATCTCGGAGAGGTGGGCGTAGATCGAGTAGATCGGGGAATCATCCCAGCGGTGCTCGACGACGACATACTTGCCGTAGTTGCTGCGACCGGCGATGGGGCTGATGTGAACGACGGTGCCATCGGCGATGCTGTTCACCGGGTCGAGGGGATTTCCTGCCTTGTCGCGCTGCATCGGCGCGATGTCGATGCCTTCGTGGAATTTCACCATCACGACCTCGCCATTGATGCGGATCGGCGTGCGGGAGAATCCGAAGCAGCCGCCTTCCCAGGCCTTCGTCGTCTGGCCCACGAAGGTCCGGTCGACGTGCATGTAGAATTTTTCCGGCTGGTTCTTGAGAAGCAGGTCGTTCGCCGTGGGCAGGAGGACTTCATAAGGGGCGGCGTTTGCCAGGGACGCGGCCATCGCCAGCGCCGGGATCCATCTTCCGAGCATGATCATTCAGCGTTTTTTGGTTTCTCCAATTCGGGGGGCGATCTTGTCGAGCTGCTGGATCTCAAGTGGGGTGACACCTTTCCAGATGACCAGCTTGCCATCGCTGATCTGTCGGTCGACGAGGACCGCATCGACCGACCGGCCGTTGATGCGGGCGACCAGCCAGCGGTCGGGATTGGTCGCAGTGACGGCCGCCAATCGACGCGCACCAGCTCCTTTCAGGCGAATCATGAGTCCGGAGGAGACCCCGTCGGCAGAGTTGAAGGGGGCGAAGGACTCGATGTCCTTTTCAGAAATTTCCGACATGCGGCGGAAGACGCGGACCTTGCCGCTGACGTTTTCCGCGAAAATCATTTTCGGATTGTCGTTCGCGTCGGCTTCCAGGTGGAAGGTTAGCGAGCAGTCATCCCCCGCCTTGCCTCCGGCCTGGACGGCGAGGGGCGCGAGGCCGAAGACGGCCGATAACAGGATGGCAAAGGTGCGGCGGTTCATGGCTGGCAATCAATGGAGCGCGGAAAGGCTCCATCCGAAAGCAAAAACCCAGCGGCTCGGAGGTCCGGACACTTTCACTCAGGAGAAAGGGCTGAGGAGAAGGGGATTTTGACCACGGATGACTCGGATGATCACGGATAAGGGAGAAAGAATATTTTCCGGCGAATCTCAAACTGACAAATTCAACCGGATCGTAAGTCTTCATCCGTGTAAATCCGAGTCATTTGACGAAGTCGGTTGATTCAGCCAGTTCGTCCATGTCCGCTGCGCTCCCATTGTGGTTCATCCATCTGATATTCTACTTGAACTCACTTTTCCTCCGGCCAGATCGCCTTGAGCAGCGCGGCGAGGCGGTAGCCGGCCTTGGAAAGTTCAACCTCGACGGTGTCGCGCGCCTTCACAGGATAGGCAGGCGGGAGGGTGACGATCCACTCGAAGTGCTCGTCGTGCTTTTCGTCCTTCGGGACGAGGAAACGGTTCTGCGGGGTGAGTCCCTCGAAGCAGATTTTCGAAAGACCGAGGGTGCCGGTGGCCCACTGGGCGGGCCAGGTGCCGATCGGGCCGGTGGCGTCCCACTCGGGTTTGACGGGAAATGCCTTGATGATGGCGGCGGGAAAATCCTCCACGCCGAGGTGGTCGCGGGCGCCTTTCACCGTCGTGGTGTCCCAGTAACCGTGGAGGGCGGTGCCGCTGCGGGTCTTGACGTGGAAGTAGTTCGCCCCCGCATCGGGCTGGCCCTTGGCTCCAGTCTCCGGATCGACGAACTGGTCCTTGTCATCGACATAGCTGCAACCGACGTGCAGCGGCTGATGGAGATCACCGACGAGGTGGGCGAGGAGCATGAGGGCGACTCGCTTGTTGATCTTGAGAGGATTCTCCGACTTGTCCTCCTTCGCCTGTAGCACCTGGATGCAGATTTCCAGGATGTGGACGATGTCCTTCTTGTGGGTGCCGGTGATGCCCTCGCGGTAGGCCTTTTGCTGGAAGGGAATATCGCAGTAGTGGAAGGTGTGGTGGTCGGGATTGTTGGCGACGAAGTCCTTCATCTCGGCGGTCAGATACTTGTCGGGCAGCTTGGCCCGATCCGCCCAAGTGGAGGCGCGGTCGAGATTTTCTCCTTCCTTGAGCAGGGCACGGACTTCCTTCAATGCACGGGTTCCGGCGAGGTAATGCTCGGCGACGGTGCCGATCGCCTGATGGCCGGCATTTCCGTAGCCGGAAGCCTTTCCGATGAGGGCGATGCAGAGGGAGAGCAGAAGGGGAAGCTTTGACATGCGAAGGAGCTGAAGAAGGAGCGTGGTGGATACTGGTCAGGAGTCGGAGTCTTGCAGGGACTTCTGACGCAAAAAACCCGCACCAGCCGGAACCGGTGCGGGGTTGGGAAACGTGGATGAACCGGGTTCAGCCGATCAGGTCGTTGACCAGCTTCTCAAGCTTCACGATGTCCGCCGCGAAGCCGCGAATGCCTTGAGCGGTCTTTTCGGTGGCCATGGCGTCCTGGTTGAACTCGTAGCGGAAGGCCTTTTCGTCGTAGGAGACCTTCTCCATGTCGGAGGAGGCGGAGAGTTCCGGGGAAAGGCGGCGCTCGATCGGGGCGCTGGTGGCCTGCAGATCGGCGAGCAGGCCGGGGCTGATGGTGAGGAGATCGCAGCC
>JANOBS010000066.1:0-30023 GCA_031411755.1 Luteolibacter sp.
GTTCATCCACGAGCTGAACACGGCGCCAGCGGCACCGCGGAGCTGATCCCATGGATCGCTTGGGAAGGACTTGCCAGTGCGCTTCTTGACGAGCGCCTTGAAGCGCTTGACGAGCTCCATCTGGTCGGCGGCGGTGAGGTCGGAGTCGACGATTTCCTTGCCGTATTTCTCGTGCTTGAAGGTTTCGATTTCGACTTCGAAAGGCTCGTGGTCCTCGCCTTCGGTCTTCTGGACGCCGAGAACGACGTCGCCATACATCTGGACGAAGCGGCGATAGCAGTCCCAGGCGAAGCGCTCGTTTTTGGTGACGGCGGCGAGGGACTTCACGGTCTCGTCGTTGAGGCCGAGGTTGAGGATGGTGTCCATCATGCCCGGCATCGAGTCACGGGCGCCGGAGCGGACGGCGACGAGGAGCGGCATGCCCTTGGCGTCGCCGAACTTGCAGCCCATGATCTTCTCCATGTTGCGGACGCCTGATTCCATCTGAGCCTGAAGGGAGGCCGGATAGGTCTTCTTGTTGGCGTAGAAGTAGGTGCAGACTTCGGTGGTCGCGGTGAATCCGGGAGGCACTGGAAGGCCGATGCGGGTCATTTCGGCGAGGTTGGCGCCTTTGCCTCCGAGGAGGGCTTTCATCGAACCGTTGCCGTCGGCTTTGCCGTTGCCCCAGGTGTAGACGTACTTCGCGCCTTTCGAGGAGGCTGCTTTCTTGGCCGCGGGTTTGGCGGCCTTCTTTTTCGTTGCCATGTGGTGGTGTATCAGGTTGTGAGATGGAAACGGACACAGGGAGCGTTTTCGCAGCACAAGGTCCGGCGCAAGGCGCGGGAGGCTAGCAGTCGTCATCCCCGTGTCAATGAACCAGTTGCGTGCGGAAATCGGCCCGTTGAACGCAGCCTCGCCTGCGGAACGGGTGCTTGGGAAAGCGAGTGGTTGCGGCTCACCTCATTGGGGTTCATGGTCATCGTAAGATGCCGGATGCCTCCAACCCGCCCCAACCTTCACCCCGCCGACGACGGCGTTGGAAACGATGGGCACTGCTGGGCATGTTCGTGCTGGGTCTGTTCATCCTCGACGGCCCCGGCTGGCGCTGGATCGCGGACCGAGCCGCCTTGCATTTCCTGCCGCAGTTCGGACTCACCGGCGGCGCGAAATTTTCCGGACGTCTGAGCGGTGGCGACATCCGGATCGATGGGCTCGAACTAAAAGGGACGGGGGCCATCCAGTCCGTCTCCATCGACCACCTGCTCATCCACTACAAGCCTGCCCGCTTTGTTCGCGGCGAGGTGGAATCGGTCACTGTGGCCGGCCTCCATGCCACGCTCGATCTCGACAAGCCCTGGCCCGACACCGGCTCAAAGCCGAAAGATCCCCAGCCACCGAAAGCCCTTTCGGCGACTCTCCGCAGCCTGCGCGAACAACTGCTGCCAATCGCGACCGACGTCAGCGACCTTCAGGTCACCCTCACGAAAAGCGGCGCGCCCTTTTTCTCGCTGTCCTCGCTCGATCTCCAACATCGCAGCGGCGACGATGACTTTCGCCTGAAGCTCGGCGAAATGGCCTTCCCCAATGCCCAGAAGTTGCCCGCCCAGGAGACCGTGCTGACTTGGGGCGCAACGGAACTCTCGCTGGAAAAACTCACACTCGCACCCGGTCTTTCGGTCGCGGACATGAAGGCGGAGCTCCTTCCAGCCGATGACGTTTCCTACTCCACGAAGTTGAACATCAACGACGCGAAATTCGAGGTGGCGGGCACGATGGATGCGGCCCAGGCGAGGCTGGTCGAAGGCTCGCTTGTCGCCAGCGAAGTGGCCGCGATGTTCGGCCAGAAGATTCCTGCCGAAGCGATTCTCGAAACGCTCGAGGTGAAGGCCACCGATCTGAAAGGCGGACCCGCCACCCTCAATGCCACCGTCGCCGCCGGGCTGCGCGGGATCACGTATGAAGACTGGAAGGTCGATGCCCTGCGCCTGAATGCGGAGTTGAAAGGCGATACCGTCCAACTCGACGCAGACGCGATGGCATTAGGGTCGCCGATGAAACTCAACAGCCGCACGCCCCTTTCCCGGGCGAAAAATTTCCTGCCGCAGCAGACCGAGGCGAGCGTCTCCGTTCCCAAAGCCGCCGAGGTGCTCACCGCGCTGCGTTCCCGCATCAAGAATCTCAAGGAACCGAAAGACCTTCCAATCGCCACGCTCAACGCAAAAGCCACGATCGATTTCCACGATGGAAAGCCAAGCCGTGTTTCGTCCAACGTCGTCCTCCAACCGGAGAACCCAGCACAGCTTTCTCCACTCGATCTAAGTGCCGTCTGGACACCGGACGGAAAGATCGATGCGGGTCTTGTCATTGAAGGTGCGAAAATCTCCACCGCAGTGGAAATCGAAGCAAAGCACTACTCTGGCCGCGCGGATTTCACCGGCTTCACCTCCGATCGCCTGACCGGCTGGCTGGAGGCTTTCTCGATCAACCTGCCGCGTGAAATGATGCTGGACGGCACTTGGCAAGGTCAGGGCGGTTTCGGCCCGAAGGATCATTCCGGAAAACTGGCGCTCACGAAGTTCGATTGGAAACAAGCCCGTGGTGGCCCGGCGCAAGTCACCGGCGCAATCGATTACGACTGGCCGAAGAAGGTCACCATTGACGGCCTCACCGCCACCCAGGGCACGCAGAAGATCGCCTGCGATGCCCTGCTCGAAGACCAGCTCCTCGTCCTGAAAAACCTCCGCTGGAACGACGGTGATGACGTCCTCCTCGAAGGCACCGCCAGCGTTCCCGTGACGGACAACCCAGTCGACTACAAGGGCCTCCTGAAACAGACCCGCCCGCTGGCCATCGACATCGAGTCCCGCGAGCTCGCGCTTACCCGACTCCATCCCTTTCTTGCGGAAAACATCCGCTTTCCTGACAAGGCGCGTGGCAAGCTGGTGCTTCACGTTTCCGGCACTCCCGCAGCTCCACAGATTACAGGTGAACTCGCCGGTCGCGATCTTGGCGTGCAATCGCAGACGAACCTTCCCAAGGCCGATCTCGATCTGAAATTCCACACTGAAAACGAGCAGTTCCTCGTTGAAGGCGCACTCATCACCCCCGGCTATCCAGCAGCGAATCTCGCGGCGAAGTTGCCCTTCAAGCCCGGAGTCTGGGCCGAGCATCCGGAGCTTCTAATGGACGAGAAACTCGATGTCTCACTGCGCGTGCCGAACCTCGAACTCGCCCGTTTCGCGTCGTTGGTTCCGACCTTGAAAACCCTCAGCGGCTCTCTGAAGGCGGACGTCACCGTCGGTGGCACGATTGGAAAACCCGAGCCTCTCGGCGTGATTGAGCTGAAGAACGGTGCGGTCACGCTCAACAATGAAGCGGTTCCTCCGATCGAGAAGATTTCCCTCAAGGCCAACGCCACGGAGAAGGCGATCGAGCTGCAATCACTCACCCTTACGATGTCCAGTGGTACACTCGACGGTCGCGGTAAACTCACCCTCACCGACCAGCGCAAGCCAGGCGATCTCGACCTCACACTCCGCGGTCGCGCCCTGCCATTGAAGCGCGATGAGTCGATGATCGTCCGTAGCAATCTCGACCTCACCGTGCGAGGCCCATGGGCCACCGCCACCGTCAGCGGCAAGGTGGGCATCGTCGACAGCCTTTTCTATCGCGACATCGAATTGCTCCCGATCGGCGTGCCGTTCAACCAGCCGTCCGCGCCGCAGTTGCCGTCAGTGGACGTTGCGAAAAAAGAGGCCGCCGCGTCCGCCCTTCCAGATCCATTCCAGAACTGGGCGCTCGCCGTGAAAGTGAAGACCGACAACGCCTTCCTCATTCGTGGCAATCTCGCCACCGGCTTCGTCACGGCCGATGTGGATCTTGGCGGCACGCTTGGGAATCCCACCACGCGCGGCAAGGCGATCCTCCACAACGTTGCCGCCAGGCTGCCGTTCAGCACGCTCACCATCGAGGAGGGCGAGGTCAATTTTCGCCCGGAAGCCCCCTTCGATCCCGTGCTCAACATCCGCGGGCGCTCGTTGGTCAGGCCCTATGAGGTGAACCTGTTCATCTACGGCTCCGTTTCCGATCCGAAGGTCCTCACCACTTCTAATCCGCCGCTGCCTGAAACCGAGATCATGACGCTGCTCGCCACCGGAACCACCACCAAGGGCATCGAGGACCCGCAGGCAGCACTCAGCCGTGCCGCGCAGTTGCTCGTCGAGGAGCTTCGCCGGGGCCGCATCCGCTACGCCAAACGCCTGCAGCCGGTTTTGAAGCTGCTCGATCATGTGGACTTCCAGATTGGTCAGGAAAACCCCTACTCCGGACAAAAATTCAATTCCGCCAGCATCAATCTCGATGACAACTGGATCCTCAGCGCCGGCGTCGGCGAGGCAGGGAACTCCCGCGCCATGCTCATCTATCTGATCCGTTTCCGATGACCCGAATCGTCCAGTTCATGCTGCTTGTCTTCCTGCTGCTTCCTGCGCTGCAGGCAGCCCAGGTGCGCACGCACGTCCGGATCGCGGGGATGAAATCGCTTACGGAAGAGGAGGCGATCAATCTCATCGGCTCCCGGCTTGAGCACGTCTGGAGGCAGCCGCGCAGCGCCTCGCGCGCCGACGATGCCGCGTTCATGGCGCAGCGTCTGTTCCGCACCTACGGCTTCAGCAAGTGCCAGGTCTCGTGGAAGTTTTTCGGTCCGGATTCGGTCCAGTTGATCGTCAGTGAAGGTCCCCGCCAGTTGCTTGGCGAAGTGGTGGTCGAGGGTGTGGAAAGCAAGAGCGCGAAGCAGCTTTCACGCCTCTATGAACTGCCCGCGGACAAGCGAGGCGGCGGTTTTGGCGGACGCCCGCCGTTCATCCAGGAAGATGTCGCCACCGGCATTGAGCTGATCATTTCCGACTTTCATTCGCGCGGCTACTGGGCTGCCACCGCGACGGTGAAATCACAATCCGTCAATCCGTCGAGTGGCAGCATCGACCTCGTCATTGCGACGAACCCCGGGCCACTGCACGTCATCAGCGAGCCCACCGTTGTCGGAATCACCAAGCGCAGCGACGCGCTCTCAGGTGACGCCCGCAAGTTCATCGGGCAGACTGCCGACACCGGAGCGGTGAATGGCCTCCGCGCTGCGGTGGAGGACTTTTACCGCCAACGTGGTTTCACCGAGGCAAAAATCCTGATGACCAGTCGGATCGAAAATGGGCGCTTCGTCCCGGGCTTCATCATCGAGGAAGGAAAGAGCTTCCAGCTCGGGAGGTTCCGCTTCGAGGGACTCGGAAAAACCGATCCCAATCGCATCCGCCGCCGCTTCGCCGACCTCGAAGGCAAGACCCTCGACAATACCGTCGTCGACAAGCGCCTGCGTGAAATGATGGCCACAGGAGCCTTCGAATCCGTGCGCATGGAGACCATCGGACGCGATGGCAATGTCCTCGATGCCACGCTCCATTTCGTCGAGGCTGACGCACGTGGCTACAGCGTCTCTGCCGGATTTGGAAGCTACGAGGGGCCGATACTAGGGGTATCGTATTACGACCGGAACTATCGCGGCATGATGATGAACCTGAGCAGCGGCTTTGAGATCACCGGCCGCTCGCTGCTCGGGGAAGTCGGCATCACTGATCCGTGGCTCTTCGGTTCCGATGTGAAGGGCAGCCTGCGGCTCTTCATGCTCAGTGGCCTCAACGAAGGCTACACCACCTGGAAGGCCGGAGTCGAGGGGAGCACCTCGTGGCAGGCGTCCGAGCATTACTTCCTCGATCTGCGTGCCGCTTGGTCGTTTGTGAACACCAATGAGGACGGTATTCCCACCAACCTGTTGGGCGAGACGGTTTATCAGAATCCTTACATCCGCTTCAACCAGCGCATCGACTACCGCGACAACAAGGTCCTCCCGACGAAGGGCTGGAACATTGAATTCCCCATCGAGATCGGCGCGGCGCTTGGAGAGGTGTCCTCCACTTATGCGAAGACCGAACTCTCTGGCGCGTGGCGTCATCCGCTGGGCGAGGAAGCCCAGATCGCCCTCGGTGCGCGGGCCGGATTTCTCATGGCCAGCGGGGCTCCCAATGACCTGCCGATTGATCTGCGATATTTCCTCGGCGGTCCGCGCAGTGTCCGCAGTTATTCAGAGCGAGAACTGGGCCCACGCTCCCGCACCGGCTACCCGATCGGTGGCGAAGGCTACTGGGTGGCGAATGCCGAATACATCCGCAGCATTGCCGGGCCGGTGAAGCTCGTCGGGTTCGTGGATGCGGGCTCGCTTTCCCGAACGTGGGACAGCCTCGGCAGTGCGACGCCCGATGTCGCCGCCGGGCTCGGCCTGCGCTTCGATCTGCCGGTCGGCCCCGTGCGCCTGGAATACGGCCATAACCTCACCCGGGACCCAGGCGAACCCAGCGGCGCCTGGCACTTCGCCATCGGCGTGGCGTTTTGAAACCCCGTTCAGGGGCGTTTGCGCGGCAGCACTCCCGCTACCACGGAAAGCAGCACCAGCAGGCAGGATCCAGGTTCTGGGACGGCGGTGCCGCTGGCATTGACTGTTGGGGAAAAGCCGCCGAGCGCGGTCCAGGTCGAGGTGGAATTGATGCCGCCATTCACTCCGCCCAGGTCCTGGTTAAGGCTGTTGGCCTGCGTCGAGGTGGCGGAAACGTAGCGGATTGAAGACTGGTCGGTGATGCTGATGGACTTGGTGTTCAGGAACGCCACCACATCTGAGAACGAGACCATGAAGCTGACGTAGTAATCCGGGTCTCCGGTGGTCGTGGTGGTCACGTCGTTGGTGGTGCCGCCATCCAGGGTGTAGTCGACCAGCCGATAGTTGTAATTCGAGGAATCAATGGTGTAGGACTTGAAGGCCGTTGAGGAGATTGACGTGGTGTTGGGTGAGGTGTTCGCTCCCGTGCCGGGGGCGTAGATGCCGAGATCCGTGGCGCTCCCTGACAAGTTGAGGCCGAGAAACACGTCGACCGAGCCGTTGAGGTCGGCATCGATTCCGATCCACGCCGCGCGATCGAATGCGGGCTTGTTTGTGGCACCCCCCGCCGCATCCAGCCTGAGACGGAAACCCAAGGTTCCGTCAGTACGGCTGGCGCTGCCGTTGTCATTAAAGGTCACGAGCAGCCCATAGTTGGTTCCAGTACCGACAATGTCACCGGCCGGCTGTCCGGTTTGCTGGTCCGCCAGGTAGTCGTAGGTTCCTGCCAGCGAGGTCCAAGTGCTGCTGTTGCCTGAGACCGTCGCAGCCATAATGGCTGGAGCAAGCGACGTGAGCGCGGAGAGGCCTAGAATAAGATGCTTCATCAGTGGGGATTGCAGGAAGGGTGTGTTCGAAACCGAACAGGCATTTTGCCTGCGCACCGGAGCGTAGGTATTTAATAATACCAAATAATTAAGCACTTCGCCCCCACGTTTTTAGGGGGAGGCGTTGATTTTTTCAACAGTGACGCACCCCTGTCCCTGGTTCGCAGCCTTGTCTGAAGGGAGGTGATGACCGTCGCTTCGGCCCCGGCTTCCCATTGGAAAATGGATCGATCAGATCAACCCGGCCTGCTGGATCGCTACTTCACTCAGCCTCCACCTGCTTTAGCCACTCACTGAGGTTGTAGTACATCGTCACGCGGCTGATTTTCTCGTCCATGATCTGGAAAAAGGCACCGGCCGGGAGGACGTAAGTCTGCCCGTTTGCGTCGGGCAGGCCTTCGTCAGTGGCGAGATACTCGCCATGCACAGTGAACTCGGCGGCGGCGCGCGTGCCATCCTCCTTGGCGAACAGGATGAGATCCTCCAACCGTTCGCGGTAGCAGCGGTCCATCCGCGTCATGAATTCACGAAAGGCTGTCACTCCGACCTCCGATCCACCCTGATTCAGATCGTGGACGATATCCTCCGCCATCAACGAGAAGAAGGTCTCGCGATCACCTGAATTGAAGGCGGCGTAGTAGGAGCGGAGAAGGTCGATCGTGGACTCGCGGGTCATGCGCAGGCAGGAAAACAAGCTCATCGCCCTTCCGCAAGCCACTGCTCACCGACGCTTCTTTTTCGCTCCGGGAGGCTTGGCTTCGGGCTTGGCTTTCTTTCCAACAGGAGGTTTGGGAAGGGTCTTCTTTTTCGCTCCCGAAATCGTGGGCCTGCTTTTCAATGGGGGTGGCCCGGGCTTCGCAGTTTTCTTCTTCCCCTCAGCCGAGGGCATGCCTTCAGAAATCTTTGCATCCCGATCCAGCGCGATGCGGAAATCCACGAAGCGCCGGACACGATCAACCCCGATGACCTCCATCGGCAGACGCATGCCGGTCTGGATGAGGTCGCCATCGTAACTGGCCCACGCACCCCGATGTCCCTCGAAACGCCAGCGGCCTTCCGGTAGGTCCTCGCGCTTCACCGCACCGCGGATGCCGAGGTTCGGAACTTCGACAAAGAGCCCCATCGGGCGCGCATCGGTGATGAGTCCGTCAAAGACGATCGGCTCCTCCAGCTCGGCGACGCGACCGAGGAATTCCATCATCTTGAGCTGCTTCGTCTCGCTCTCGGCTTCTGCCGAAACGCGTTCGGTGTCGGAGATGTGACGGGAAATCTCACGCAGCTCATTCTGGGATGGCGTGCGGTCCGCCACCTTCGGAGCGTTTTCCAAATAAGCCTGCATCGCGCGATGGACGATGAGGTCGGCATAGCGGCGGATCGGGCTGGTGAAGTGGCAGTAGTCCGCCTTCGCGAGACCGTAGTGTCCGATGGCGTCCGGCGAATAGGCGGCGCGCTTCAGGCTCTTGAGCAGGCCGAGCTTGATCGAGTGCTCCTCCGGGCTGCCCTTCGAATCATCGAGCAGCTTCTGGATGTGGGCGCGGTTGGTGAGGTCGCCAGGCTTGTAGCCGTGGAGTTTCGCAGTCTCTGCGAATTCAAAGAGCTTGGAAAAATCCGGATCCTCGTGGATGCGGTGGACGGCTGGCTTCTGCCGTCCCTTGAGCAATTTCGCGACCACTTCATTCGCCGCGAGCATGCACTCCTCGACGAGCTGGTGCGAGGAGGTGTGCTCGACCGGGATCAGTCCGCAAGCGCGGCCATTCTCATCGAGCTTGATTCGGATCTCCGGCATCTCGAGATCGAGAGCACCGTTGGCGAAACGCAGCTTCCGCAGCGTGGAGGCCATCTTCCAACCCTCGCGGACCATTTCCTCCAGACCTTCCTCATGGCCATCGGGAGCATCACCGCCATCGAGGATGACCTGCGCCTGTTCATAGGAAAGCTTCGCCCGGCTGTGGATCACGGCATCGAAAAAGCGGACTTTCTTCACTTCGCCATTCGACGCGATGTCGAGCAACGCGCATTTCGTGAGGCGGTCGACGTTAGGCTTCAGCGAACAAATTCCGTTGCTCAGTTCCGGCGGCAGCATCGGCAGCACGCGGTCGACGAGGTAGGTGGAGTTGCCGCGTTCGATGGCTTCCTTGTCCATCGCGGTGCCCGGTTTCACGTAGTGGGAAACATCGGCGATGTGAACGGCGAGCAGCCAGCCGGTCTTCGTGCGCTCCAGCCAGATCGCGTCGTCGTGGTCCTTCGCATCGGCGGGGTCGATGGTGATGACGAGCTTCTTCCGCCAATCGGAACGGCGGGCGATTTCCTCATCGGTCGGGGATTCCGGCGTGCCACGGACCTCCTCAATGACTGCATCCGGAAAGGACGTGCGCAGACCATTGCGTTGAATGACCGCGACGATGTCGACGCCCGGATCTCCGGGCCAGCCGAGGACTTCGAGGATGCGACCACGCGGCGCGAGCGAGCGGGAATCCCATTGCTCCAGCTCCACGACGACGAGTTGTCCGGGCTGCGCGGTAGTGTCGCCGACCAGATCGACGGGACCATCTACGGCTACATCCGAGCACTGCACCCAGGAGTGCTTGCCTTTTTGTTGGAAGGTGCCGATCAGGCGACCGGAGCGGCGTTCAAGGATCCGCTCGACCTTGCCCTTCGCCTCTTCATCCGGCTCATCCCCGACCACACGCCGGTCGCCCCGCTGCGGCTTGGCGCGGCGTTCCGAGGGGAGCTGGATCGTGCAGACGACCTTGTCGCCATCGAGCGCGGTGTTGCAGTCGCGCCGACCGATGTAGATGCGGGAGAATTTCTTCAGGTCGATGCCGGTCGCGATGTTCTCGTCGTCGGTCAGGGTCGGGAAAAACCAGGCATTCCCTTTCGGGTGGAATCTCAAGGTGCCGGTGAGCTGGTTGCCGGTCTTGCCACGAAGTTCGTAACGCGACTTTCGACCTTCCACGACGAGCCCTTCCTGAATCAGCGCCATCACGACGGCTCGCAGCTTCGAGCGATCACCCGATGGGATTTCCAAAAACCGAGCCAGCTCGGAGCCGGTCATCGGCCGGTATTTCGGGGAGCGCATGCACTTCAAGACCCCATCCCTCATCAAATCCTCTGCCATGCCATAGGGTGTGCCGGACTGCCCGTGGCGGCAAACTCAAAGCACTCGCCGGAAAAAAGATTGCCGAGCCATCGGATGTCGGTATGGTATTTACCATGTCATTGCCTCGAAAGGGCATTGTCAGCGCTCTGGAAATCCGCTTCGCTGTCGTTCCATTCATTCCATCTCCACTTCAAGCATCATGAAAACCCGCACCTCCAGCCGCCGTCGCGGCTTCACCCTGATCGAACTTCTGGTCGTCATTGCGATCATCGCGGTGCTTGCCGCAGCCGGGTTTGCTGCTGGAACGGCAGCGATCAACCGCGCCAAAAGGCTCAAGGCGGTGGCCGCTGCCAATGCCATTGAAAGTGCTGTGGGCGAGTTCTATCGCGAATATGGACGTCTTCCGGACGTCGGTGAAACGTTGACCACCGACACCGGCAAAGGAGTTGAACTCGTGGTCATCCTGATGGGCAAGGAATCCTCCACTGACAAAATGCAGAATTCCAAGGCGCTCAATTTCCTGGGCGGCATGAAGGAAGGAAAAGCCAAAAAGGATGGACTGATGTATGAAGGCGGCGGCAGCACTCCAACCGGTCTTTACGACCCTTGGGGCAACGGCTACGAGGTCACACTCGATGCCGACTACGATGAGGAAATCACCGATCCGCTTTCAAGTGGAACAGTCCTTCGTGGTCGCCGGGTTCTGGTGTGGTCAAAGGGCGCCGACAAAAAGCAGGGCGGCACGGACGACGTGAAGACCTGGTGATTTGCAGTCCGGCAATTTTTCAAACCCCGCCCGGTTCGTCCGCAGCAGGGTTTTTCGTGTCCGGAATTACGGGAGATCCAGTAGAAGCAGGGAGACTCCCTGGCGGGGAAGCACGAAGTTCACCGTGGCCGTGCCACTCCTGATCGTGACTTCCGGTCCGGGCTTCATCTCGGCAAGATGCCCGGCTTCCTCGAGCTCCTTGTATTGCGAGTCCGTCGGCTTCTGCGGTGAGCCCATGGATTGCCAAAGCGTGTAGGCATTGCTGTGGCTTTCATCGATGCGGTAGTGCGTGAGCTTCGCGTTGCCACTGGATGGCAGCCCGGGGATCGTCAGCGCCACATTGGCATCCGGACCGGGGACATCGTCGTCGAGATAATGCCAAACCATCACGGCGAGCTTTTTGCCATCGAGACTGGCGAGTGCTGAAACGTCCGGCTTCCCGCGCACGCCGTCCTTGAGCATCACATCAAGTGGCGTCGCGGCATCGCTTTCCACCGTGAGGCGCCGGCCATTCATCCGGCTGAACATCCGGAAGACATTCAGCACCGGATGATCGATGCCATTGCTTGCCAGCACACGAAACCCGGCGAAATACGGCTTATCCTCAAATTCGAATGCCCACGTCAGCGCGCCTTCCAGATTCACTCCATGCCTCGCGGCGAGATCATGCTTCCGCGCGAAACTCGCGGCCGTGTAGCTGGAGTACATCGTGCCGTTGCGATAGCCATTCTGCGGACCTTGGCAGGCCGCACAGCCCTCTGGATCTGACTCACCAATGACGATGGGCAGGTGCTTCAAGGTCGGAAAGTCGGCGATCGCCTTGAAGGCTCCGTCAATATCCCGAAGCTGGTTGGAGATGCCCATCCGGACGTGGCCGTCGACAAACTTCGGCTGTCCTTTCGCATGGAAGGAAATCAGATCGATGGGAGTGCCCTTTTGGCCGTTGACGGCGTTGGTGCCGTTGACGCAGTGATCGAGGAACTTGTTCAACGAGCCGCCCCCGGCTCCTCCCGCCGTTTCCGGCCCGCCGATTCTCGCGGTCGGGAGCGCGCGGCGCACGGCCTCGACCGAGTAGTCGTAGAGCTTGTAGAACTCCTCCTGCGTGCCCTTCCAGTAGCCAATATTCGGTTCGTTCCAGAGCTGCCACCACCATTTCTCGACTTCGGCGCGACCGTATTTCTCGACGCAATGCTTCGTCCACTGGTAGCAGAGTTCCCCCCACTTCACGTAGTCCTTCGGCGGGTAGGTCCAGCCGAGATAGATGGTGTCGTATTTCGCCTCCGGCGTCCAATGGTGGCGATAGGGCTCCGGCCTCGTGGAAAGCGCCTGAGGCATGAAGCCGAGTTGCACGTACGGCCGCACGCCGCGTTCAAGGTAGGTATCAAAAATGCGGTCGGTGATCGTCCAGTCATAGATGGCCTTGCCTTGGGCATCCTCGGTGTAGGCGTTGGTGCTGCCCCACTTCAGATCCGGCGTGCCATCGCCTGTGGTGAGCAGATTGTGGGTCCGAAAATAGACGTTCTTCGGTGACATCTCCCCAAGTTCCTTGAGCAGCTTCTTGCCGTCCTTCATGTAGGCATAGTTTGGCTCGTCGGCTCCGAAGTAGCGCCAGATCGGCTTGAGCTCACCCAGGGGTTTCGAAACATCGACCTTGATGGCGACAGGAAATGCCGGGGCCTCCTGAGCCTGAAGGGTGGCGAGCAAAGTGGCGGACGCAACGGCCCGGAAGAGCAGGATCATGGGTTTGAAAGAGGTTGGTTCAAAGAATGACAGACTCTGCAAAACCGGAGGATTTGCAACACTCCCAACACCCCCTTATGGGTGATAAGCCTCTTTCAACCCGTGTCCGGAATTCATTCGGACCACCACGCCCGGGCCTGCCACACCCGATCAAATCCCCAACAACTCAGCCGTCGCCTCACGCGGTCGCCAGGTGAGGATCTCCGGCTCCCCTTCGGTCACGAGAACCGTGTGCTCGTAGTGCGCGGACGGCTTGGCGTCCTCGGTCACCACGGTCCAGCCGTCATCCAGAATCCGAATGCCTGGACGTCCGGCGTTGACCATCGGCTCGATCGCCAGAGTCATGCCCGCTGCCAGAATCGGACTCTTCCCGCTGGGGCGATAATTTGGAATCTGTGGCTCCTCGTGCAGCTTCCGTCCCACCCCATGGCCCACAAAATCGCGGACGATCGTGAATCCAAACGGCTTAACGTAATCCTCCACCGATCCACACAGGTCAGCCAAACGTTTGCCCGCACGGGCCCAGGAAATCGCTTCGTAAAGCGACTGCTCGGTCGCCATCATCAGGCGCTTCGTTTCGAGGGGGATATCCCCTGCAGCCACCGTGGTGGCGTTGTCGCCGATGAAGCCGCCTTTCACGACTCCGACATCAATCTTCACAATGTCGCCCGGCTGGATCCGTCGCGGACCACCGATGCCGTGAACGACCTCCTCATTGACGGAAATACAAATCTGGCCGCGGAATCCTCGATAGCCGAGAAACGCGCTCTTGCCGTCGTGCTGACGGATCAGCTCGGCTGCCAGGGCATCGATCTCCCCCGTCGTGCGACCCGGCTCAACCGCCTTGGCGAGCTTCTGCAGCACATCCGACGCGACCCTGCCTGCCTCGCGCATCTTTTCGATTTCGCGGGCGGACTTGATGGGGATTCGAACGTGTCGGGACATGGTGAGCGGAATCAGGAAAGCGGGCTGGAGAGAAAAAACAAGTCACGGATGGACCGCGCCACCTCGTCGACCGAAGCCGTGGCATCGCAATGCATGAGACAACCACGGGATTCATAGTAGCCGATCAGCGGCAGGGTGTAGCGAAGGTAGGCGGCGTGACGGCTGCGGAAATTTTCCACATCGTCATCCTCCCGCCGACCGACCACTGCCTGACAAACCGGACAATGCTGGTCCTCACCAAGTTGCGAAATCTGGCCGGTCCAGCGGCATTCCGGACACTCCACCCGACCGACGATACGGAGCAGCAGCTCGTCGAGCGGCACATCAAGCGCGATCACGCGATCGAGCTTCGAATCATGCGCGCAAAGCCACCCGTCAAGAAACTCCGCCTGCGGCAAGCTACGGGGAAATCCGTCGAGCACCCAGCCCCCGGAATGCTGTTCGAGCCACTCACCGAGGATCGGACACATCAATTCATCCGGCACGTAGCCGCCGCGATCCAGGATCGGCTTCACCTCGCGGCCTAAAGACGAATCGTTTTCAATCGCCTCCCGCAGCAGGGCTCCAGTGCTGAGGTAATCCACCTTCGCCGATTCCGCCAACCGCCGTCCCTGGGTCCCCTTGCCGGAGGCCGGCGGACCAAGGAGCACGACGCGGAGCGGCATGAGCGAAGGATCTTTAGTGGGAGCGGTTGTAAATCCAAACGGCCATACCCACCACCACCAAAACGGCGATCACCGTGTAGAGGTAGATCAGCGCGGTACGTGAGGCGGCATTACCCGTCTGGGCGAGACGGTCATAGCGACCCTTCAGTTTGCCCTTGCGGAGAAAGCCATCGTAGTGGCGCTGGATCAGGTGGGTTTCCACCTGGCGCATCACGTCAAGCACCACACCAACGAGAATCAGCAGGCTGGTGCCACCGAAGAAATGGAGCACGAGCGAGTTCAGCGGCAGCCCCACGATCCATCCAACCGTTGGCGGAAGAGCAAAGATCGCGGTGAGGAAGATGGCACCCGCGAAGGTGAGCCGGGTCATCGTGAAATCGAGAAATTCCGCGGTCGGTTTGCCAGGACGTACACCCGGCACATAACCACCATTGCGCTTTAGGTCTTCGGCAATCTGGGAAGGCTGGAACATCGTGGCCACCCAGAAATAGGAGAAGAAGAAGATGAAGAGCGCACCGAGGAAATAATACCATGGACCACCACCGGTCAGGGCACCGTAGATTTTCACGGCGGTCGGATTCGTCGGGAAGAACCACTTCAGCATCATCGGCGGCAACGAGAGCACCGCCGTGGCAAAAATGATCGGCATGACGCCCGCGTAGTTCACCTTGAGAGGAAGATACTGGGTCTGGCCACCGAACTGCTTGCGGCCGACAACCCGCTTGGCGTATTGGACCGCAATTCGGCGCTGCGCTTGGGTGATGGAAATCGTGCCGGCGATGACGATCAGCAGCATCGCGATCATGACGACCATCATGATGGCACGGAACGGATTTTCAGAACTGCCGGTGACAAAGAACTTCCATGCCTGGATGAGCGCACCTGGCAGCGATGACACGATGTTCACCGTGATGATGATCGAGGTGCCGTTGCCGATGCCTCGCTCGGTGATCTGGTCGCCGATCCACATCAGCAACATGGTGCCCGCCACGACCGTCAGGGTCGCAAGGACAAACCACAGCGGGGAATCATCACTCACCAGTTTGCCAAACTTCTCGATCCCGGAAAGATAAGGCATTGATCCGGGATTCGTCAGGGTCTTCGCCACGAAGAAGCCCTGCACCACGGCGATGATGATCGTCAGGTAGCGCGTGAACTGCGTGATCTTCTGGCGTCCGCCGTCTTCACGGGCGAGACGGGAAAGCTTCGGCACCACCGCCGTCATGAGCTGGATCATGATCGAGGCTGAGATGTACGGCATGATCCCGAGCGCGAACACACCCGCCTGCTGAAGGCCGCCACCGGAGAAGATCGCCAGCATCGCATTGATGCCACCGCCTGCGGTGGGGTCCGCCTTGCTCTGGGCGTCCATGTAGGCCTTGATGACCGTGCCATCCACCCCGGGAAGGGTGATGTGGACTCCGAGACGGACGATGATGATCATCGCCAGGGTGAATAGAATGCGATCCCTCAATTCGGGGATCTTCCAAGTGTTCGCAAACGCGGAAATCATGATGGGCTGGGAAACTTTTGAACGCGCGGTTTATAAACGCGGAAAGGAAGCGGGCAAGCGCTTCCTCACCGGAGAGAACAGGTTGATGGGCGTCGGGTCGGATCAGGCGATCGACTCGATCGTGCCGCCGGCCTTTTCGATCTTCTCACGGGCGGAAGCACTGACGCCGCGGACGGCGATGGTGAGCTTCTTCGTGATTTCACCGTGGCCGAGGATCTTGATGGCGTCGCAGCGGCCGTTGACAAGACCTGCGAGGCGCAGGGTGTCCTCGTTGACGGTGGCACCGTCTTCAAAGGCCTTGTCGAGATGGCTCACATTGACCACGACAAACTTGTCGCGGAATTCGTAGTTGTTGAAGCCGCGCTTCGGAAGACGACGATGGATTGGCATCTGGCCACCTTCGAAGCCGGGGCGGGTGCCGCCACCGGAGCGGGCGTTCTGGCCCTTGTTGCCCTTGCCGCAGGTTTTGCCGAGACCAGAGCTTTCACCCTTGCCGAGACGCTTGACCCGATGCTTGGCGCCCTTGTTCGGGCGGAGTTCGTGGAGTTTCATTTCCTAATGGATGGGAAGAGGTTGAGTGAAGGGGACCTTAAATGGCCTTTTCCTTCTTCTTTTTGCCACGCGACGAGAGGACCTGGTCGCGGGTGCGGACTTGGGAGAGTGCCTTGAGGGTGGCCTTGACCACGTTGGCGTGGTTGGAGGAGCCCATCGACTTGGCGAGGATGTCACGGATGCCGACCGCTTCGCAGACGGCACGGACACCACCACCGGCGATGATCCCCGTTCCCGGAGACGCTGGCTTGAGGAGAACCTTGCCACCGCCGAATTCGGCGACGATTTCGTGAGGGATCGTTCCGTCGACGATGTTCATCGGCTTGAGCGAACGTTTGGCGGACTCGCTGGCTTTCTTGATGGCGTCAGCCACTTCGTTCGCCTTGCCGAATCCGAGACCCACTTTGCCTTCCTTGTCGCCTGCGACGACGAGGGCGGAGAAGCTGAAGCGACGGCCGCCCTTGACGACCTTGGCGCATCGGTTGATGAACACGACCTTTTCCGCAAGCTGCGGGCCATCGGACTCCGAGGGCTGGGAACGGTCGTCACGGCGCGGGCCACGGCCACGCTGGCCGCCTTGGCCACCGCCGCCACCACCTTGGCCGCCGCGGTATCCACCGCCGCCACCGCCTTGGTATCCGCCACCACCACCACCTTGATTGCCACCGCGGTATCCACCGCGATCACCTTGCGGTGGAGCGGAGGCTGCCGGAGCAGGAGCCGGTGTGGAGGCTGGAGTTGCTGCGGGCTGATTGTCTTGGTCTGTAACCATGAGATCGATCTTGTGAGTGGCGGTTAGAACTGGAGACCGCCTTCGCGGGCGGCATCAGCAAGGGCCTTGACCTTGCCGTGATAGATGTGACCACCGCGGTCGAAGACCACGGAGCTGACGTTGGCTGCCTTGGCGCGCTCGGCGATCAGGCTTCCAACCTTCTGGGCGGAAACGATGTTGGAGGATGCGTTCTCCACTTCCTTGTCCAAGGTGGAGGCGGCGGCCAGCGTACGGCCGACGGCATCGTCGATGACCTGCACGTAAATGTGCTGGTTTGAATAATGGACAGCGAGGCGCGGACGCTCGGTGGTGCCTGCAACCTTCTTGCGGATGCGGGCATGTACGCGCTGGCGGATTTCCTTGCGGTTGATCTTGCTCATCTGGAGTGGGTCGGTGCGTGGTTTGTTTCGACGTTCGTGCGTTACTTGCCGACGCTCTTGCCTTCCTTGCGGCGAACGTATTCGCCGACGTAGCGGACTCCCTTGCCCTTGTAAGGCTCGGGTGGATAGTAGCCGCGAACTTCCGCGGCAAACTGTCCGACGAGTTGCTTGTCGATGCCTTCGACCTTGATCTTGGTGTTGTCGGTCACCGTGACGGTGAGACCACTCGGGATCGGGTGAAGGAGCGGATGGGAGCGACCGAGCGAAAGGTCGATTTCAGCTCCCTTGACGGCGGCACGAAGACCGACGCCTTGGATTTCAAGGTCTTTCACGAAGCCCTGCGAAACGCCGATGATCATGTTGTTGATCAGGCTGCGGACGGTGCCGTGAAGCGCCTTGTGAACGCGCGACTCGGTCGCACGGGAAACGGTGACTCCGCCTTCGGAGTTGTTCTCGACGGCGATGCCATCGGGAAGCGGGAGCTGGAGGGTGCCTTTCGGACCTTCGACAGACACCTGATTCGAGGCAACCTTGACGGCGACCTTGGCGGGAAGTGTGATTGGTTTAAGACCAACGCGTGACATGGTGGTGGTTCCTTTCTCGGGTTGAGGGGTTTACCAGAGGATGGCGAGGATCTCGCCACCCAGGTTGTGACGCTTGGCGGTTGCCCCACTCATCACACCTTTCGAAGTCGAAAGGATGGCGATGCCGAGGCCGGACATGACGCGTGGGATTTCATCGGTGCTGACGTACTTGCGGCGGCCAGGCTTGGAGACGCGCTTGAGGTCGGTGAGGACCGGGCGGCTGTCGATGAACTTCGGCTTCACTTTGATGGAGATACGCTCGCCCGTGAGGACTTCGTAATTCCAGATGTAGCCTTCTTCCATGAGGATCTTGGCGATGTCGGCCTTGATCCGGGAGTGCGGGGCGGTGAATTCCTCGTTGCCTGCGCGGCAAGCGTTCTTGAGACGCGTGAGGAAGTCGGAGATTGGGTCGGTGAGAACTGCCATGATGTCTGGTCTTTCTTTAAGTTCTGGGGTTCTCAGGCTGGGACGACTTCTTCAGTCTTCTTGCTGTCGCGGAACGGCATGCCGAGCGCACGAAGCAGTTCGCGGCCTTCGTCATCGGTCGAGGCCGTGGTGACGAAGATGAGGTCGAAGCCGATCTGGCGCTTGATCTGGTCGAGTTCGATTTCCGGGAAAATCGACTGGTCATTGAATCCAACGGCATAGTTGCCGCGACCGTCGAAAGACTTGGTCGGGATTCCGCGGAAGTCGCGGATGTTCGGGGCGGTCAGGTTGATGAAGCGGTCGAGGAACTCCCACATGCGTGGGCCACGGAGGGTCACGCGGGCTCCAAGGGCTTCACCCTCGCGGAGCTTGAAGTTGGCGACGGCCTTCTTCGAGTAGCTGATGGAAGCCTTCTGGCCGGTGATCTTGCCGATTTCGGTCACGGCATCATCGACGGCCAGCTTGCGATCGGGGGACTTGCCCATGCAGGAGGTGACGACGATCTTTTCAAGACGTGGGACCTGATGCAGGTTCTTGTAACCCAGCTTCTCGGTGAGAGCAGGGATTACCTTTTCTTTGTA
This sequence comes from Luteolibacter sp., assembly GCA_031411755.1. GTDB lineage: Bacteria > Verrucomicrobiota > Verrucomicrobiia > Verrucomicrobiales > Akkermansiaceae > Luteolibacter. Next base: position 19,312 of record JANOBS010000066.1, read on the forward strand.
GTGTGTGAGGAGCGTTGGAGTGCTCATAGTGGTTTGCGGGTCAGCGCTGTTGATACGCGCGCTTAAGCGCGGGCAAAACGCGAGGTTCAGCCCAATTTCTTGACGTTGGAGATATGGACGGGGCCGTCGACTTCGAGCAGGCCGCCATCGGGATGTTTTTCGGAGCGCTTGGTGGCCTTGACCATCTTGCGGGCACCTTCGACGACAACCTGGCTCTTGCCTGCGTTCACCGAGAGGACGGTGCCGCGCTTGCCTTTGTGGTTGCCGGCGATGATTTCGACTTCGTCGCCTTTTTTGACGTGTGTCTTCATCTGGAAAGTTTCAGTTGGGATTCGGATGGACGCGGGGCTCAGAGAACTTCCGGCGCGAGGGAGACGATCTTCATGAACTGCTTTTCACGGAGTTCACGGGCGACTGGCCCGAAGATGCGGGTGCCGCGCGGGTTATTGTCCTTGTCGATGATGACAATCGCGTTGCCATCGAAGCGGAGGACGGATCCATCAGAACGGCGGATCGGGGCGGCGGTGCGGACGATCACGGCCTTGACGACGCTGCCTTTCTTGACGGCGGCGGTCGGGATCGAGTCACGGATGTGGGCGGTGATGACGTCGCCGACGTTGGCAATGCGCGTGCGCTTGCCGAGAACACCGATCATTTTTGCTGTGCGGGCACCGGTGTTGTCGGCGACCGTCAGCTTGGTTTCCATCTGGATCATAAGAAAAAGTAGTGGGAGCTGCGTGAGTGGGGCGACATGATCGGAACTGAGGGTCCGGTCAAGCGCAGATGGATCAATGCGTGATAACCTCTTCGAGATTCCAACGCTTCAGCTTCGAAAGAGGACGGGTCTCGACGATGCGGACGCGGTCGCCGATGGCGGCTTCCGACTTCTCATCGTGGACGTAGTACTTTTTCGAGCGCTTGACGATCTTGTTGAACTTTGGATGCGGAACGCGGGCGACGTGCTCGACGACGATGGTCTTGTCCATTTTGGTGGACACGACGACGCCGACGCGGGTCTTGCGAACGTTCGGGCTGGATTCCGTGGAGGTGGTCTCGCTCATGAGAGGAATAGGTAGTGCGTTGCGGTCCGGGATCAGGCCTTGCGCTTGGCGGCGGCAAGAGCGGTGAGAACACGCGCGGTTTCGCGACGGACGACGCGAATGCGGGCGGGGTTTTCCAACTGGCCGGTGGCCTGCTGGAGACGGAGGTTGAGAGACTCCTGCTTGAGGTCGCGGAGGCGGGTCTGAAGTTCACCGGCGGAAAGCTCGGTGGACTTGGACTTGGCCTTGGTCTTGGTAGCCATGAGATCGGGGATCGGAAGGAAGTTCTAAATTCGCAATTGATTCCGGAAGGAATCAGGCATGCGGGTTACGGACGATAAAGCGGGTGCGGATGCCGAGCTTGTAGGAAGCCAGGCGCATGGCCTCGCGGGCGAGGGATTCCGGAACACCGCCAACTTCGAAGAGCATGTTGCCCGGACGGACGACGGCTACCCAGAATTCGACAGCACCTTTGCCCTTACCCATTCGGGTTTCCGGCGGACGGGCGGTGACGGACTTGTGTGGGAAGATTCGGATCCAGACCTTGCCTTTACGCTTGAGGAAGCGGTTGATTGCGACACGGCAGGCTTCAATCTGGCGGTTGGTCATCCATCCGCGATCAACGGTCTGGAGACCGAAATCGCCGAACGCGACGGTCGTTCCTCGCTGCGCGTTGCCGGAGCGGCTGCCGCGGTGGCTTTTGCGGAACTTGGTTCGTTTGGGCATCAAGGGCATGACTTACTCCTTCTAAAAAAATTGGTTCAGTATTCGGGCGAGAATTTCAGGCGGACAAGAATTATCCGTTGCTGCGGGGTGGTCCAGGGCGACGATCACCGCCACCGCGGTTGCCACCGCGATCACCACCGCCACCGCGAGGACCACGGTCACCGCGATCTCCGCGGTTGCCACGATCATTGCGTTCACCACCAGGTTGACCTGGGCGGTTGTCTTCCTCCTTCTTGTTGACCCAGCACTTCACTCCGATGATCCCGTAAAGGGTCCGAGCTTCGGCAAAGCCATAATCAAGAGGAACACGGAGAGTCTGGAGCGGAACCTTGCCTTCACGGTAGGTTTCCGAGCGGGCGATGTCGGCACCGCCGAGGCGGCCGGCGCAACGGACGCGGATGCCCTCGGCACCGAAGTCCATGGCGATCTGAACCGAGCGCTTCATGGCGCGGCGGAAGCTGATACGGCGCTCAAGCTGGACGGCGATCTGTTCGGCAACGAGCTGGGCGTCGAGCTCCGGCTTGCGGATCTCGATGATGTCGATCTTCACCTGCGAGCCGTGGCAAAGCACGTTGAGGTCGCGGGTCATGATCTCGATGTCGCGTCCCTGGCGACCGATGATCAGTCCGGGACGTGAGGTATGGAGAGTGACGCGGACGCTGTTCCAGGCACGCTCGATCACCACTTTGGCGAGAGCTGCGGTCTGGAGACGCTTCTTGAGGTAATTGCGGATCGAAAGGTCTTCATGCAGCTTGATGCTGTAGTCCTTGCCCGTGGCATACCACTTGGAACGCCAGTCCTTATTGACGGCGAGGCGGAATCCGATCGGATGTACTTTTTGGCCCATGGTCGGTGCGTGTTGAGAGTTGCTGGGTCGGATCAGGCCTGCGGTTCAGCGGCTGGTTCCGGGGTCGGGGTCGTTTTGGCGGAGACGTTGCGGGTCACCTTCTTTTTCTTCTCCGGCGGTGCGCCGACGAGTGTAATGAAGATGTGGCTCGTGGGCTTGCGGATGGCACCGGCGGAACCCTTGGCCCGTGGCTTGAAGCGCTTGATCGCCGGGCCGATTCCAATCACCGCTTCCTTCACGACGAGCGTGCTGGTATCGAGAGAGAAATTGTGCTCGGCGTCCGCGATAGCGGTCTTGAGGGTCTTGCAGATGAGCTGCGCGGCTTTTTTCGGGGTGAAGGTCAGAATGTCGAGCGCGCTCGACACTGGAAGGCCTTGGATTTCCCGTGCGACGTCACGCGCCTTTTTGGGCGAGAGACGGACATACTTGGTGGTGCTTTTGACTTCCATCGGATCGTGAAGGTGGATGCTTGCAGCGGAAGGTTGCTTATTTGGACGGTTGAGTCTCGAGAGTGGCGTTATCGCCCTGTCGTGCGGATTCTGAAGGTCGGTCAAGTCGCTCGACAAAGGCGCCGCTGACGCCCGGGCGGACGTCGGCGAGTATGGCTTTTCCGTAGGGCTGGTTGGCGCGGCTAAGCTGGAAGCTCATGCCGATCCGGGCCCCTTGGCTCTCCCCCACGTTCAGCACAAGCAGCCCGCTGGTTTGATCGATGCTCACAATGGAAGCCTGCTGCAGGCTGCCGGTGCGAACATCGGGGCGGGGCTTCTGCCTGAGGCCGAGGACGGCGTCAAGCTCGCGCAGGGAAGTTTCGACGCGCAGCCGTGCATCCGGATCGGAAACCACGGCTTGGCGAAGGTAATCGGTAACGGACGACGAAAGGCGGCTGGCAGCGCCCTGAAGTCCTGAGAGTTGCTCTTTGGTGACCTCAATGTCACCAGCAGCCTTGACGAGACGGTCGTCGCCGCCATCGAGAAGGTTCTTGCCGAGTGCCTCAAGGCGCTCACGAATCTGGTTGAGCTGCTCGGTCGCCTGTTTTGCAGCTTGGTTGGATTCAGCCAAGCTGCGCTGGAGGGCGGTGACAGTCTTTTCCAGTTCGGCCACCCGGGCATCCTGTCCACGACACGTGCCACCAACAGCCAACAGCCCGAGGGCCGCGGCGGCGGAGTAACGTGATGGAACGAGGGAGACCATGATGAGGTGCTGTGAGGAACGGGAGACGGCTTACTTCTTGCCGATGCCGCCGTGTTGTTTGAAGATGCGTGTCGGCGAAAATTCACCGAGCTTGTGGCCGACCATGTTTTCGGTCACGTGAACCGGAACGAAGGTTTTGCCGTTGTGCACGACGAAGTTGTGACCGACGAAATCGGGAGTGATCATCGACTTGCGGCTCCAGGTCTTGATCGGCTTGCGATCCTCGCCGGCGGCGGCGGTGGCATCGATCTTTTCGAGGAGCTTCTGGTCAACGAACGGACCTTTTTTGAGCGAGCGGGGCATTGGAGTGTGCGTTTGAAATTAGGATCCCGGATCAGCGCTTCGCCTTGTGGCGGGATTCGACGATGAAGGCGTTGGTCGGCTTCTTCTTGTTGCGGGTCTTCTGACCCTTGGCATGGCCCCAGGGGCTGAGAAGGTGCTGACGACCACCACCGGACTTGGAGCGGCCTTCGCCACCACCGTTCGGGTGGTCGACGGGGTTCATGGTCATGCCGCGGACGGTTGGACGGACACCCTGCCAGCGCGAGCGACCCGCCTTGCCGGAGGACTCGTTCATGTGGTCACGGTTTCCGACGGCGCCAATGGTGCAGAAGCACTCTTCATTGAAGCGGCGGATTTCTCCGGACGGCATCTTGACGAGGGCCCAGCCGCCTTCGCGGTTGGAAAGGATGGCTTGCTGGCCGGCAGCGCGGGCGACCTTGCCACCACCACCGGGCTGAAGCTCGATGTTGTGGATGGCAGTTCCGAGCGGCACGCTCTTGAGCGGCATCGCATTGCCTGGCTTGGGGGCGACATTGTTGCCGGAAGCCACCGTCGCACCGACTTCAAGGCCGGCTGGAGCGAGGATGTAGGACTTCTGGCCGTCGGTGTATTGAAGCAGGGCGATGCGGCAGGTGCGGTTCGGATCGTATTCGATGCCGACCACGGTGGCGGTCACGTCATGCTTCCGGCGACGGAAGTCGATGAGGCGATAGTGGCGCTTGTGGCCACCGCCGATGTGGCGGCAGGTGATGCGACCGGTGTTGTTACGGCCACCTGAGCGCTTGAGCGGCTGAAGCAGGCTTTTCTCCGGCTTGCTCTTGGTGACTTCCGCGAAATCGGGAAGTGACATGTAGCGCGCGGAAGGCGTGACGGGCTTGAGATTGTGAATTGGCATGACTCGCGTTGCGGTTCGAGTTTGTCGCGGGGTGCGGGAAAACGGTCTGATCAGACGAGATCGAAGGACTCGCCTTGCTTCAGGCGAACGATGGCTTTCTTCCAGTGGTTGGTGCGTCCGGCGTCGGCACGGCGCTGGCGGCGCTGTTTGCCGAGGCAGTTGGCGGTGCGGACAGCTTCCACCTTCTTGCCAATCAACTGCTCGACCGCACGCTTGATCTCAAGCTTGTTGGCCTTGCGATCGACGTTGAAGACGATCTCGTTGTTGGTCTCCTGGAGAAGGGTGGCCTTTTCGCTGAGGTGGACGTTTTTAATGACCTGGTAAATGTCTTTCATGGTCGTGGGCTGGGTCCGGGGTTCAGGCGGTGCGCTGGGCGAGGGTCGCCACGGCATCCCCCACGAGGAGGACGGAGTCGGCGAGGAGCAGTTGCTCCACGTTAAGTTCAAGGGCGGTGATCAACTGGGCCCAGCCGACGTTGCGAGCGGCGAGGTAGGTCGAATCGTCGAAGGTGGAGCCAACGATGAGGATCTTGCCAGGAGAGGTAAGGGCACCGAGGGTGGAAATGAAGGTCTTGGTCTTGCCATCGGCGATCGAGAACGAGTCAACGTGAAGGATGGAACCGTCGCGGACGAGGTCACCAAGCACGCGGCGAAGGGCGAGCTTGCGGACGCTCTTCGTCACCTTCTTCGAGTAGTCGCGGGGACGGGGTCCGAAGACCACGCCACCACCGACGAAGATCGGGGCGCGCTTGTCACCGTGACGGGCGTTGCCGGTGCCCTTCTGCTTGTAGATCTTCTTGTTGTTGCCGCGGACTTCGCCACGGGTCTTGGTATTGGCGGAACCGGAGCGACGGTTGGCGCGGTAGGCGGTGACGAGATCGTGCACGGCTTGCTCGCCACGACTGGCGTCTTCAAGGACGACATTCGCGGACTGGGCGTCTTCGGCGGTAAAAGCTTTCGCGGACATGGAAGGAATCAGTTAAATGGTTCTAAGGAGATTCCGATTCAGGCGGACTTCTTCTTGGCGAGGCGGATGGTGACGTAGCCACCCTTTGCGCCGGGAACGGCACCGGACACGAGGATCACCCCATCTTCCGGACGAACGGCCACGACCTTGAGGTTCTGGACGGTGCTCTTCACATCGCCCATGTGTCCTGGCATCTTCTGGTTTTTCCAGACGCGGCCCGGAGTGGAGCGGCAACCAATGGCACCGGTCCGGCGATGCATCATCGATCCGTGGGTCATCTTGAGACCACCGAATCCGTGACGCTTGACGGCACCCTGGAAGCCCTTGCCCTTGTTGGTTCCGATCACGTCGACCCATTGGCCGGCGGAAAGAAGCTCAATGCCCGGGTGGGTTTCAGGAGCGGCTTCACCGGCGGTGAAACGGAACTCCTTGACGAAGCGCTTTGGCGTGGAGGCAGCCTTCTTGAAGCGGCCGAGATCTGGCTTGGAAACACGATGTTCCTTCTGGTCGTCGAAACCGATCTGAACGGCTGAATATCCATCCTTTTCAGTGGTTTTGACCTGGAGGGCGGTATTTCCGGTCACGTCGATGACGGTGACGGGGATCATGGTGCCGGCTTGTTGGTCAAACAAGCGGGTCATGCCGAGTTTTTTGCCGAGGAGTCCGAGTGACATGGCGTGTGAAATTGGAGATTTGAAATTGGAAATTGGAAACTTCGCCGATGGCTCAGATGCGGATGGTGATGTCAACGCCGGCGGGGAGGTTGAGCTTCTTGAGCTCGTCCACGGTGCGGGCGGTGGGGTCAACGATGTCGAGGAGACGCTTGTGGGTCCGGATCTCGAACTGTTCCGCCGACTTCTTGTTCACGTGAACCGAGCGGTTGACGCTGAACTTTTCGATGCGGGTCGGAAGCGGGATCGGGCCTGCCACACGGGCGCCTGTGCGCTTGGCGGTTTCCACGATTTCCTGGGCGGAGCGATCGATCGCACGGTGATCGAAGGCACGCAGGCGGATGCGGATTTTCTGGTTGTCCATGGCTTGAGGAGAAAGTTGTTGCTTGGGCGGATGGATCAGGCGCGGGAACTGGTTCCGGTGCGCTCGGTGACGATTTCTTCGACAATGTTGTTCGGCACCTGCTCGAAATGTGATGGAGTCATCGAGTAGGAAGCACGACCGGAGGAGAGGGTGCGGACGGCGGTGGAATAACCGAACATGGCCTGGAGCGGAACGTTGGCGCGGATGACGGCCAGCTTGCCCTTGGTTTCCATGCTCTGGATCTGCCCGCGGCGGCGGTTGAGGTCGCCCATGACATCACCCTGGTAATCGTCCGGGGTGGAGACCTCGACGGCCATGATCGGCTCGAGGAGGATGGACTTGGCTTTCTTGAAGCCGTCCTTCATGGCGAAAATGGCCGCCATGGTAAAAGCGTTTTCGTTGGAATCAACGTCGTGGTAGGAGCCGCCGAGGATGTCGACGCTGACGTCGATGACCGGGTAACCGGCGACAATGCCGTTGGTCATGGCCTCGCCTATGCCTTTGTAAACGGCGTTGATGTATTCCTTGGGAATCTCGCCGCCGACGACCTTGTTCTCAATCGTCAGGCCCTTGCCCTTTTCGTTAGGCTTGATCTCGATCCGGACATGGCCGTATTGGCCGCGGCCACCGGACTGCTTGACCAGCTTGCCGTCGCCGAGGGCGCCACCAGTGATGGTCTCGCGGTAGGCGATCTGGGGAGCGCCGGTGTTGGCCTCCACCTTGAATTCGCGCTTCAGGCGATCGACGATGATCTCAAGGTGAAGCTCACCCATGCCTGAGATGATGGTCTGTCCGGTTTCCTCGTCGGTCTTGACCATGAACGTCGGGTCCTCTTCGGAAAGGCGGGCTAGGGCGAGCGCGAGCTTTTCCTGATCGACCTTGGTTTTCGGCTCAACGGCCATCGAGATGACCGGTTCCGGGAAAGTGGGGGGCTCGAGCACCACGTCGTGGTTTTCGGCAGCCAGGGTGTCACCGGTGGTGACGTTCTTGATTCCGACCATGGCCGCGATGTCACCGGAGTAACAGGCATCGATGTCGGTGTGCTGATTGGACTGGATCCGGATCAGGCGGCCAACTCGCTCGGAGCGGCGGGTGCGTGGGTTGTAAACCGTGTCACCCTTCTTGATACATCCGGAATAGACGCGGAAGAAAACGAGCTTACCAACAAACTTGTCGGCCCAGAGTTTGAACGCGAGGGAAACGAACTTGCCGTTGTCGGTGGTAGGGACCTCGATCCTGGTCTCCTCGTTGTCGGGGTCCATGCCGACCGCAGCCGGGATGTCGAGCGGGCTCGGGAGGTAGTCGACGACGGCGTCGAGAAGATACTGAACGCCCTTGTTCTTGAAAGCGGAGCCACCGGCGACGGGGACGAGCTTGTTGGCAATCGTGGCGCGGCGGATGCCGTCCTTCAGTTCCTCGCGGCTGACGGGCTCCTCGAGGAGGAACTTTTCGGCAAGCTGGTCATCGACGTTGGCGACGGTATCGACCAGTTCGAGGTAAGCTTCCTCGGCGATGTCCTTCAGATCACCGGTGAGTTCCTCGACGCGGTAGGTGGAACCATACTTGTCGTCGTCTGAGAAATAAACGGCCTTTTGATTGACCACGTCGATCTGGCCGATGAGCTGATCTTCGCAACCGATCGGAATCAGGATCCGGACGGCGTTGGCACCAAGCTTCTCTTTGATCTCCGAAAAGACGTTGGCGAAATTCGCTCCGGTGCGGTCCATCTTGTTGACGAACACGATTCGCGGAACGTTGTATTTGGTGGCCTGACGCCAGACGGTTTCGGTCTGGGGCTGGACACCGGCGACGGCGCAGAAGACGACAATCGCACCATCCAAGACGCGGAGCGAGCGCTCAACCTCGGCCGTGAAATCCACGTGACCGGGGGTGTCGATGATGTTCACCCGGTGCTTTTGCTCCGGGAAAAGCTTGGAGACTCCCTCTTCCGCTCTCTGCCACCATTCGGTGGTCACGGCAGCGGAGGTGATCGTGATTCCGCGCTCGCGCTCCTGCTCCATCCAGTCGGTCGTCGCAGCGCCATCATGCACTTCACCGATCTTGTGGATCATGCCCGTGTAGAACAGGATCCGCTCGGTGAGCGTGGTTTTACCGGCATCGATATGAGCAGCGATCCCGATGTTGCGGGTGTGCTCCAGCGAATACTGGCGATGGGGACTGTTCGGGTTACCGGACACGGACGGGAGAGAGGCGGAGAACTTCTTCGAAGATCAGACGGAGACGATTAGAAGCGGAAGTGGGCGAAGGCGCGGTTGGCCTGGGCCATCTTGTGGACGTCGTCGCGCTTGCGCACGGCGTTGCCCTGATTGTTGGCGGCGTCCTTGATCTCGTTGGCGAGAGCGACGTGCATCGGGGTGCCCTTGCGGTTGCGGGCGTAGTTGACGAGCCAGCGCATGGCGAGGGACTCGGAACGGTCGGCGGCAACTTCGAGCGGTACCTGGTAGGTGGCACCACCGACGCGGCGGGACTTGACCTCGACACGTGGCTTGGCGTTCTCAATCGCGCGGGTGATGACTTCGAGGGGATCGACAGTGTCGATGCCTTCGTTGGCCTTGTCGATCGCGGCGTAGACGATACGCTGGGCGAGGGACTTCTTGCCGGAGAACATCACCTTGCTGATGAGGTGCCCGACGAGGGTGCTGTCATAGCGGGCATCGCTACGATCTGGCTTGTGGAAAACTCGCTTGCGGCGTGGCATGGCGTTGGTAGGTGAGAATTAAGGTTTAAAAAGGCTTACTTCTTCTTGCCTTTGACGGGAGCGGCTGGCTGGCCCGGCTTCGGACGCTTGGCGCCGTACTTGGAGCGGGACTGGCGGCGCTTGTCGACCCCGAGGGTATCGAGCGAACCACGGACGATGTGGTAGCGAACACCTGGAAGGTCCTTCACTCGTCCACCGCGGACGAGGACGATGGAGTGCTCCTGAAGGTTGTGACCTTCACCGCCAATGTAGGCGATGACCTCGAAACCGTTCGTGAGGCGGACTTTCGCCACTTTACGAAGCGCGGAGTTCGGCTTCTTCGGCGTGCGCGTCATCACCTGAAGGCAAACGCCCCGGCGTTGGGGGCAGTTCACCAAAGCTGGCGACTTCGACTTTTCAGCCGGGGTAAGGCGCCCCTTGCGAACGAGCTGGTTGATGGTCGGCATGATATCCTGCGGTGGTTCTGAATTTACAATCGAGCTTCGAGTGCAAACCAGAGCGCCGGCGAGAATCCTCGCAGGAGCCTGTTTTCCGGAGCTGCACCCGATAAAATTGATCCCTGATGAAGCAGAGCGGGACGTTTTGACGACCCGGCCTGCGATGTGGGGCGGCGAACATAGCGGGCAACAAATTTCTGACAAGCCCTATTTTGAAATTATTTGATGGTTTCGAAAAAATTCCGAGAACCGACCCAAGCAACTCGTGCTGAACATCTTGCGCATCCTGCTTCACTCCATTTCAGCGATTCAACGACGAATTCGGGGGCAATTTGCCCTCCTTTTTCTGCCTCGATACGGAAAATTGTTTCCGCAGGTCCCGTTCCTACTCCTCCCCCTAGACCGGAAGTCCAGCAGCGAAATCCTCCGCCTGAAATCGGGGTGACGCTTGAGCCGCCTTCCATTTCGAATCCGAGCTGCGGGGGGATTCCCATGCAGGGCAGGGATTCAGTCGACCTGGGCCTTCCTGTAAACGTCCAGCTCGTAGATGGACCAGTGGTATTTGTCGCTGGTT
>JANOBS010000067.1:0-23680 GCA_031411755.1 Luteolibacter sp.
TTCAGATACTCGATCACGCCCGCGCCTGCTTCTTCGGTGGCGATGGCGAGCTCGACGACCCTCTCCGTCGCGATGACGTAGGCATTCGCATCAAGAAGGAAAGTGCCTGCATGGCAGTGGATGCCACGGACTTTCAGACGAGTGTTGTCGCGCATCCAGCGGATCAGGCGAAGTGCCTCGCCGTCCTCAACGCTGAAACCGAACTTCGACCACACGGCATGCGTGCCAGTGTCGACATGGATGCGCACGCCCACCGGCAGATCGGCGTTCCGTTCGTTCGCGATCTTTGCCAGCGCCAGCATCTCGTCGCGGTTGTCGATCTGGATCATCGCGCCTTCCTCGACGGCGCGGCGCAGCGACTGCGGATCCTTCCACGGCCCGTTGAAAATGATCTGCTCGCCCGCGATGCCATTGCCGCGGGCCTTTTCATATTCGAAGCCGGACACCACCTCGGCGATTGCGCCTTCCTGGTGAAACAGCCGGCAGATCGCATTCAGGTAGTTCGTCTTGTAGGACCAGGCGAAGCGCACTTCGGGATAGACCGATTCAAACGCCTCACGGGCCTCGCGAATCTTGTCGCGCAGGTTGCTTTCCGAAAACACGAACAGCGGACTGCCGTGCTGACGGATGAGCTCGGCGACAGGCACTCCATCAATCGCATCCATCACCGGAACGCGACCGAGCCGCTGGGGGTTGGCCGAGCCTTGAGCCACACGACGGATGCTCGGAGGTGTGTAAGGTTCCTTTTTCATGACGCGAGGGATTGGGAGGTATCAAGGGCTGAGCCGAGCACGGCGGAAAGTTCACTCATGTCGCCGGTGACCTCGATCTGATGCCGAAGGAAAAAGCGGCCGGGCGGAAGTGCGGGCAGTGGTATTGAGTTTCCGCTGGTCATCCAATCGACCCAGGCCGCCGGAAAATTCGCGCCGAGCTGGGCGGGAAAGCCCACCCAGGCTGGGAAGCGCGGATTGATCTCGATCAGACGGTAGTCGTCATCGCGGCGGTCACGGATGAACTCCAGTTCGAAGGGACCGGTCCATCGCGTTTCCGACATCACCCGTCTGGTGATCTCCTCAAGGCGTGGGTCGTTCACGATGACCGAGCCGTTGCCCTTGCCCTTGTCACTGAGGATCATTTTTCTAACAGCACAGTGGCCGATAAGCCCGCCGGTGCCATCGCCGATGCCGAGGACATTGAACTCATTTCCCCGGACCGGTTCCTGGACGATCAGGGGCGGGCCCCAATGGGAAAGGATGGAAGCTGCCACGGAGGCCATGGCCATGGGCGTGGAAACCCGCGTGGCATCATAGTACTGCCCCTTCACGAACACCGGGAATCCGATGACCTCAGCCTGTTCGATCGCCTCTGCCACATCACGCGCAACCGCCGTCTCGGGCACCTTGATTCCACAGGCTTCGGCGAGTGCGGGCAGCTTCGACTTGCTGCAGCGCGACAGGGTCACCTCGTCCGGGAGCCGGACCTTGATGCCCAGATCTCCAAGCTTTCCGGCAGCTCCCGCCAGAAGGGCAATCTCGGCATCGAGTGTGGGGATCAGGTAGTCGAAGGCATCCACACTTCGAATCTCCATCAATCTCGCGAGGTAGGTGGAAAGCCCAGCGGTCGGATAGGGCATCGTGTGACAAACGTCCGGCCCATCGTCCGCATAGATGCCGCTCTCGTAGGCATCGTAAACCAGGCCCACGATGAAGGCATCCGGCCAGCGCTGGCGGATGGCGGTGACGATCGAGGAGCCCGGCTGGGGGTTTTCTCCACGATGCATGCCGGTGATGGCGATGCGGATCGTGTTCACAGCCACGAGAGTTGTTGGAGATCCCAAAGGAAGGCATCGACATCGCAGCGGGCGGCCGAGCGATCGACCTCCCACCTCTCGGTGATCTGATTGACCAGCTCATCGGTCGAGTCTCCGCGCTGCAGGCCACGCAGGCAGGCAAGGCCGGTCGGGCTGAGCTGGTAGCTTTCCCCGGTGTTCGGATCGAACGCGAAACCACGGTCGTTCAGCATCAGATCGGCCAGCCGGGAGGAAGGTTCTGAGGATTGTGGATTCATGGCGTTCCGGAGTGCAGGATCATTTCGTGGCCATCTCCAAGCCCTGGCGAAGATTCGCATACTCCGGATTCAGGCTCATCAGGCGGCGGAAGCCATCGATGGCCTCGCGCTTCTGGCCGATGTAGAGACAGCACCAGGCCGCTCCGCTGATCGCATCCTGATCCTCCGGATACATTGACATCACCCGCTGGTAGGTTGATCCAGCCCGGCGATAGTCCTTTGCCTGAAAGCTTCCCCATGAGTAGGCCATCAGGGCCCGATAATTGGTGGGTTCGATTTTCAGGACCGCATCGGCCGCGGCAGTGGCATTCGCCACATCCCCCTTGGCCTGGGCGACATTCAGCAGGCCCAGGCGGGGATTCAGCGCGTTGGCCTGAAGCTTTGACGCAGTGGCATAGAAACGTGCTGCCTCGTCATACTTCTTCTCGCTATAGTTCAGCCATCCCGCACGGAGGTTGGCGAGGTAGGTGTCGCCGCCGTTCTTGGCATAGTTCATCAACTTCTCCATCGCGAGGGCGGAGTCGCCATTGGTCTCCGCCGTGACGGATTCCTGCCACATCAGCCCGATCGCCTCCTCCCGCGACTTCTGGCCGACCTCCGGGGCGGCGATTGCGATGGCGATGACCGGAAGCATAAGGAGCAGGGTTCGTTTCATGGCGGCTTGGACTTTGTGCATCCAAGCTCGGTGCAGCCTGTAAAGCGAGTATGTTCCTTGAGTGGATAATTGTGAAGATTCGGTAAAGCCCGGCGCACGGAGCAAGACCCAACAGCGTGGCGATTCTCCGCTTAGGAACGGAGTTTTTACGATTTCGCGGTAATGCGGGCCACAGCCGCTGACAACGCTCCTTAGCCTCGGCAGCCGAAGAAACGCCGTGTCCGTATCAGCTCGGAGACGCCCTCCGGGACCATGTCTCGCCAGGCTTCGTCGCCGGAGGCGATTTTCTTGAGGACGTCGCGGGAGAAGATCTTCAGATACTCGGGGTTGTAGTTGTCGAGTTCGACGAAGCTGCCGCGGTCGGCGAGGTAGCCGTAGAGTTTCCGGAGTTCCGGGGAGACCTCGAGGTTCTCGACGGTGGTGAGTTCGCCGGATTTCGCGTCGCGCAGCGGATAGACGTAGAGCTTGAGGTCGTTTTTGAAGAGCCGCCCGAAGGACTCGAGAATGCCGCCGGGAAGCTGGGTGTAGTACTTTTCCTCAAAGAGCTCGGTGAGGCTGGGGACGCCGAGAACGATGCCGATGCGCTCCTTGGTCCGCCAGGCGAGGTAGGCGGCGAGGCGGTAATATTCGAAGTAGTCGGAGATCAGCACGGTCATGCCGCAGGCGGCGAGGAGGTCGGCGCGGGCGAGGAAGTCGCGGCGGTCGATATCGTTTCCACCGGCGAGGAGATTGCGCATCGTGAGTTCGAACAGCGGCAGGACCTCCTTGCCCTCGACCGCTGGGTCGGCCTTGAATTTTTCCAGGGCGCACTGGAGCATGTCGAAGTTCACATGCGTGGGAGGCCGGAAGCTGCCACGCTCGACGAGAACAGCTTTCTTGTAGAGGGCCTCGGAGGGTTGGAGGACCTCGTGGTTCGCCCCGAACATGGCGACGCCGCTGAGGCCGAGCTGGACGAGCTTGAGGCTGATGAGGCGGTTGTCGACCGAGCGAAACTCGATGCCGCGGAACTCGATGACGTCGATCTCAATGCGGCCGGTGGTGAGCTTGTCGAGCAGGCTTTCGACGAGCAACTCGGGCTCGTGATGGAGGAAAAATGCGCCGTAGAGAAGGTTCACGCCGACCACGCCGAGCGCCTCCTGTTGGAGCGAGGCCTCGGTGTCGAGCATGCGGACATGGATGAGGATCTGGCTCGGCTCGTCGCGCGGGCGGGACTGGAATTTCACGCCCATCCAGCCATGGCATTCGTTGCCGCCCTTGAAGCTGCGGGCGACGACAGTGTCTGCAAAGGCGAAGAAGGCGGTGTGGTCGCCGCGACGTTCGCTGAGGCGCTCAACATTGAGGGAAAACTCGCGGTCGAGCATCGCCTGAAGCCGGGTGCGGGAAACGTAGCGATCGCCCGAGCCATAGATGGCATCGCTGTCCGTCCTGTCGTTGGCGGAGATGCTTTTCGCCACCGTTCCAGCCGCCGCGCCCACTCGGAAGAACCAGCGAACGACCTCCTGGCCGGCCCCGATTTCCGCGAGGGTGCCATACCAGCGCGGGTCGAGGTTGATGCGAAGGGCTTTCTGGTGGGTGTCGAGTTCGTCGGCGCTCATGGGTTTCAGGGACGGTTTCACCCCGCCTCTGCCCGCCTCCTAGCAACAAGTGCGCCAGACTGAATGGGCAACCTGTCGCTCAATAGCCGTTTTCCTCGATCACCTTCGCAAGCTCCGACTCGATTCTTGTTCGCTGTTCGGCTGACAGCTCATGCCGTGCGGCGCGGACATCAGCTCGCTGCGCGAAGTAGCCCTCGATCTTCGGCTTCATCCCCGTGAAGTCCCCGAGACCGAGTTCGTCATAAATACGGGCCAGCTCACCGATCGGATCGCGGACCAGGTTTTCAAAACGTGTCTCGCAGAACTGCCCGGCAGGAATCATCGGTCGCGCCTCCTTCAACTTCTCATGCACGAGGCGATGCGTCGCGAACACTCGCTCCTCCGGAACGCGTGAATCGGTCTCCAGGCAGACAAGGTCCGTCAGCGACCGCCACATCTTCATCGTCGAAGGATGCACCTCGCGCGGATCGCGGACGATGTTCACGAAGCGGGCATCGGGATAAAGCTCCAGCAGGGTCTGCACGTGGGCGGTGTGAGTTGGGGACTTCATCACCAACGGTCGCCCATAGCGGTAGTTGAGCTGCTGCATGAAGAGCCCGAAGACCTGCTTCCAGCGATTCTGCTCCTCCAGCGGCAAGGTCTGAAGATCGAGGATGGCATCCAGGTCATCCGCGCGGCTTGGAAAGAACAGGTTGTTGTAAAACGAGGCGGCTCCGAGGTTGCGCAGCGCGGCCTCGTCCTCACCCGGAGAGGAAAGAGTGGCTTTCATGTCATCCATCGGTCGCTTCTTCGGAGCGGCAGATCTCGACAGCCAATGCACCAGCGGACCGGTCGCCAGGAAGTGACAGGATTGGAAACACTCGTAGTTCGAGGGATAGGCGAAGCGTCCATCCAGCGTGATCAGTTCATGCAGCAGGGTGGTCCCGGAGCGCCAGTGGCC
Source organism: Luteolibacter sp. (assembly GCA_031411755.1). Classification (GTDB taxonomy): domain Bacteria; phylum Verrucomicrobiota; class Verrucomicrobiia; order Verrucomicrobiales; family Akkermansiaceae; genus Luteolibacter. The sequence goes on from JANOBS010000067.1 coordinate 5,258, forward strand.
GAGCACGAAGATCGGCGGCCCTGCCAGCGGAGTGCGTCTTGCAACACGTGAAAAGATCAGCCTTCCGATCAGTCCCAGCAGGCTTCCGACCACGATCATCATCGTTGCCATTGGTATCAAAAGCCAGCAGCGCCAGTGGATCCGGCCTGCATGACGCCACAGGAGCAGAAGCCAGACACGGAGGCTGCTGCCCGACTGATAGAGTGGAGCCAACCAGGCGAGGCTTCCCCGAGCCGGGCTGATTGGCGTAGCTGAGTTCTTATCCGTCATCCGTTGCGGCTTCCTAATATCATTCCCATGAAATCACAAGAACGGCCACCCGATCAGGTGGCCGTTTTTTTAGAAACCATGAACCTTGATCCGCTCAGGGATGGCGGAGACGGAAGTAGCGACCGGTTCCATTCGGAATGATGGTGCAGGAATTCTCCACGCCGGTGGTGGTGATCTGGAGGATGGAGGGCGTCCAGATTTTCAAATCACTGCTCTCCTGCAGGCTCCAACCTGCGGCGGCAGCGGGCCAGTGGAGGACCATTTGATTCGAACCAGGCACCGCCGGCTGCATGGCCAATGCAGGAATCTCCAGGAAGGTCGCCACCAGCGAGCGGGCACCGGCAACCGTGAAGGTGTAGTCCGGAGTCGATGCCACGACCACGCCGTTTTCAGACCAGCCGGTGAAGACGAAACCGGAGTTCACGACCGCACTCAAGGTCACGCTGTCACCGGCGAGGAAATCCCCTCCTCCGCTGACCGCGCCACCGAGATCGTTCGAGGCCATGGCGGTGATCGTGCTTGGGGCCACGAAGTTGGCGACGAGTGCGACGTTGGCCGCCGCCGCGAAGACGAAGTTCGGATCGGCGCTGACCACGGCTCCGTTCTGGCTCCAGTTGACGAAGGCAAAGCCCGGCCTCGCGACTGCGGAGACCATGACCTCGTTCTCGACCACATATTCGCCATCCCTGCTGATGTCGCCGGCCTCGGCGGGCGAGCAGGAAGCATTGACCACCACCAGGTTCGGGTTGACGAAGTTGGCGACCAGGGTGCGGTTTCCTGTGACCTTGAACGAATAAGTGGTGTTGGTGCTGACGACGGCACCATTCTCGGTCCAGTTGGCGAAGACATAGCCAACGGCCGGGGATGCCATCGCCTTCGCCGTCTCATTGCTCTTGTAGGTGACGCTGTCCATTTCGGTGGTGCCGCCGATACCCGGTGCCGAGCTGGTGGAAACGACGAAAGCCTCGTTGAATTTCGCCGCCAGCGTGCGGTTCGCCGTGACCGTGAAGGTGTAGCTTGGCGAGGTGCTGACCGTGGTGGAACCCTCCAGCCATTTGGAGAACACGTAACCGGGATTCGCCGTGGCGTTAACTGTGGCGCTGTCACCCGTGGCGTAATTGCCTCCACCTGAAACCGAGCCACCAAGCAGTGGACTCGCGCTGGTGGCGATCGTCTGCTGGGTGCCGGGGACGATGAAGTTGGCGACGTAGGACTTTGCCGATCCGACATTGAAGGTGTAGCTCGCGGAAGTGCTGACCTGGTTGTTGCCGCTGGTCCATTTCGTGAACACGTAGCCGGGATTCGCCGTGGCGACGAGGGTGGCGCTGCTGCCGCTCAAATAGTTGCCGGCTCCTGTGGTCGCACCTCCAATGGAAGGTGTGGAGCTGGTGCTGACCGTGTAGGTCGGCAGTGCGGTGAAGTTCGCCACCAGCGTGCGGTCCGCTGCGATGACGAAGAGGTAGCTGGCGCTGGTGCTGACCACGGTGCCGCCTTCGGTCCAATTGGTGAAGGCGTATCCCGCATTCGGAGTGGCGGTGACGGTGGCGTTGCTGCCTTCATCGAGTGTGGCGTCGCCACTGGTCGATCCGCCTGCGACAGGGTTCGCCGAAGTGGAAACAGTCCACTGCACCACATCCGGCACGAAGTTCGCGATGAGCGAGTGGTTGATGTCGATCGTGAAGGTATAGGATGCCTGGGTGCTGACGACGGCGCTGTTGTCCGTCCAGTTCAGGAAGCGATAACCAGGAAGGGCGGTGGCGATGACCGTGACGGGACTACCTGCAGCATAGGCGCCGTCGCCCGTGGTGGTGCCGGTGCCGACCGGGCTCGCTGAGGTGTCGGCGATGCTCGCCGGAGCAAGTTCAACCCCGAGTTCAGCGATACGAAGCGTGTAGGTCTTCTCGACATCCGGATTCACCGTATCCGTGGCCGTGACCGTGAAAAGAAACTCACCGGCCTCGGACGGTGTTCCTGACAGAATGCCGGTCACCTCATCAAATGCCATCCCTTGGGGTAGCACGCCATCGAGGATGCAGTAGGCAGGCAACGCACCTTCGATCACCAGGCGGCGACCCGCGAACTCAACTCCGACCTCGCCCTCGCTGACGTGGTCGATGAGCCCGACCGGCGCATCCACATCCACCGCCGCCATCTGGGCTCCGGTGTATTCGCCAACAACCTCGACCGTGGAAAGATCCACCTCGACTCCATTGATGAGCTTGGTGCCCGATCCGTGGATGCCATCGGGATCGACGCCATCGCCCATGGCTTCCCCTGATTCATTGTCGAGAGGGCCCACGTATTTGTAGAACTCGTAGCGACGGGTGACGACTTCATCGCCATTAGGCAAATCTTCGGCAGCGGCAGGCTTCTTGCCGTTCACACCACCATCCGCTTTTCCATAGTCCTTCTGGAGAAGCTGCCACTCGGTCTCCACCTCGTCGGCCTCACCGTTTCTCCAGTTCTTGTCATCGGCGCGATCCGGATCGTCGGAAAGAAGATCCCGAAGCTTCACCTCCTGGTTGCTGTGCGACGTCGTGCGGATTTCCTTCACCCAGACCGGCTTTCCAAATTCCTTCGGTTCGATCTCCGGTGCGGGTGGCGGCTGGATCACGGCCTGCACCTGGGGCAGCGGATTGGCGAACACCTGCGGAGGGTAGTAGGTGAAGGTTGGAGTCGAGACCTGGACGTCGCCGCCGTTGATGAGATTGCCCGCGCCATCGTCAATCAACCAGCGGTAGCGCACCACCGAGACCGGCACGTAGTAGCCAACGCCGAAATGCTCGCCGCCGAAGTTGATCGCGGGATTCGTGAACATGTGGCCGTTCGTCGGAGAAATCGGGCCACTCGGGATCGATGTATAGGCGGACCAGGTTCCATCCGGATTGCGCTTGGCGGACCAGCGAACGATCGTCTTCGGGTGACCCGGGATCGAATTGTCTTCGGTGATCTTCGAGGTGCCGTAGTGGTTGTAGTCGAAGGTGTAGGTAATGTCCGTGCTGTGGCAGTCCTCGAGTTCGATCTCGAAGCCGTGACACTCGTGGCCGGTGTCGTTGACCGTATCGAAATTGTTGATGCTGCCGTAGGCGATGCTCGCCCGGGACGCGCCGGTCGTGTAGGCCAGCAACGCGGAAGCCGCGAGGGCTGCGCACTTGGATTGTTTGATCGTTCTCATACGGTCGGAGACTTGGGTTGGTTGAATGGCGGACACGATTGGTGCAGGGGGCACCGGCCATCTGTCGTGACCATGCTTCCGGCCTCCATGCATCGTCAAAGGGCCTGCGGTAACGAGATGGTCGGGTAACCAAATGGTTGGAAATGCCACAACCAAACGACCTGATGCGCATTGCCGTCAGCGATTCCGACCACTATCATTCCATTTACCCGATGACTTCCTCCGACACCCACAAGCACTTGTTCTATGCCGAGTTGGCCAAGCTGGTGGAGGCGGGTTTCGGCGTCCGTGAGGCCGGGAAGATTCTCCAGGACACGCGCCTGCCGGGACCTCAGCAACGACTGCTCCGCCTGATGCAAAGCGGTTTGGAAACGGGCAAAAGCATCGCCGAGTCCTTCGCCGCCGATCCCATACTCATCTCCGAGCTGGAGCGCAGCATCATCGCAGCAGGCGAGCGCGGAGGCAGGCTCGCTCCGGCCTTCCAGCACCTGGCCGACTATTTCCAGCTCCTCGCTTCGGCACGCTCCGAGGCGATGAAAAGCATGATCTATCCGGCCGTCCTGCTGCACCTCGGCGTCATCTTCGGCAGCGCTCCGGGAGCCTTGATGAATGGCGAAAGCGCCGGATCCATCCTCATCAACATCGCGATCACATTAGGACTGATTTACGCGCTCGGCTTCGTGCTGGTCATGGTTTCACGCGGTCTGCTCAAGGCCGCCCCCACCAACGCGGGCGTCGATGGTTTTCTCAATCGCATCCCGTTGCTTGGAAAAGCTCGACGCGATCTGGCTCTGGCGCGCTTCACCAGGGTCTATCACACCTGCCTGCTCGCCGGACTCTCGATGCAGGAAACCGCCGCCACCGCCACCACCGCCGCGCAGAGCGGACTGATCCGTGAGGCAGGCAGGCAACTCGCCGACACGCTGAAAACCGGAGACAAGCTCGGCCCGGTCTTCATCGCCAGCCCGGCCTTTCCAAACGCCTTCGCGAGATCCTACGCCACCGCTGAGGAATCCGGCATGCTCGACAAGGACCTCGCCCGCTGGGCCGACCTGTTCCAGCAAGACGCCCTGCGTGGAGCCAGGAAGGTCTCCGCTACCATCCCGAAAATCTTCTACGCCCTCGTCGTGATCTTCGTCGTCTGGAAAATCCTCAGCTTCTACCAGGGCTATTACAGCACGCTTGAGAAGCTGGGAGAATGACTCGTGGTGCGGACTCCATCCGCCAAGCTACCTGACAGTTGGGGGCCGCTGAAGCCGATGGCAGCCATATCGTTACGGACATTGGAGAAATGTCGTTGCCCGCCACAGAATGCCACTTTAGTATCACTCGCATGAGAACGGAATTGGTCACGACCTTGAAGCGACGCGCCACCGAGCTGATTTCGGAGGTGTCCACTGCTCACGAGCCGCTTCTGATCACCCAGCACGGATTGCCGGCGGCCTACCTCGTCGATGTGAAGAGCTACGAGGCATTGCAGACCCGCATCGAGCTTCTTGAAGGCATCGCAAAGGGAGAGAAAGCCATTCTTGAAGGGCGGACCGTTTCCAATGAAGTAGCCAAAACCAGACTGTCGCGATGGCTCGATTGATTTGGACCGAGCCCGCGCTTCAGGATCTGGAACAGATTGCGGATTACATCGCCCTCGATGATCCGGCTTCGGCCAAGCGGCTGGTCCGCAAGGTTTTCAACAAAGCCGAACTCCTTCAGAATTTCCCTGAGATGTGCCCTGTTCCCCACGATCTTCCGGACTCCCGCTACCGGCACCTCGTCGTCAAACCCCTGCGGATTTTTTACCGGGTCCACGGGGATTCCGTCTTCATCGTCTATGTGATGAGATCCGAACGTCTGCTCAAAGCCAGCGATCTGGAGGAGCGAGAGTCATAAGCCCCCTCACTTCTTCGCCGCATCCCCCGCTGCCTTGAGTTTCCTGTCAGCGAGCCACTCATCGAAGCGCTCGATCCACGCGTTGACCGGTGCGGACTTCCCGGCGCGGACGCCGAAGCCGTGACCGCCGCTGGAGTAGAGGTGGAGTTCCACCGGGACACCGGCGTGTTTGAAGTTGAGATAAACCGGCAGCAGGCCTTCCGCGATGTCCTCGCGGTCATTCGCCGACGCGGCGAGAAAGGCGGGCGGTGATTCCTTGATGGGCTCGATGCGATTGCTGCGGCCGGGATAGATGAGTGCCTGGAAATCGGGACGGCTGCTGATCTTTTCAAGCGAATCAGTGGCATCCGACTTACCCGCATCGAAGCGCATGCTGGCGATGGCACAGACCTCGCCACCAGCGGAGAAGCCCATGACGCCGATCGCGGCGGGATTGATCTTCAGTTCGGCGGCGTGGCTGCGGACGTAGCGGATCGCGCGGCTCATGTCGACGACCGCGTGATCGTCAACGGTGTAGGTGGAGCCGGGTTCCTTCGCGAGGCGGTACTTCAGCACGAAGGCAGCGGTGCCATGATCGGCGAGCCATTGCGCGACGTTCGAGCCTTCATGGGTCACGCAGAGAATCGAATGTCCTCCACCCGGGGCCACAATGACGGCAGCTCCATTGGCTTTTCCTTCGGCGGGAAGATACGGAGTGAGGCTGGGCTTGTGGACATTGGTGACGATCTGCTCGCCTGTCGCGGAGGTGGTGACTTTCTCCGGCGTATCCTTGCCCTCGGAGCCCGGGGCACCATTTGGCCAGAGCAGGATTTCCTTCGGGGGCTCCGCGTGAAGTGTCCCAAAGAGAAGGAGGGTAGTGAGGAGGAGTCTCATGGCATCAAGATCAGACCCCTGAGAGGCGGCCGGTGCTGTCGCCGAAGCGGTCGAGCTTGGGGACGCCCATGTGGTCGAGCATGCTGAGGTAGAGATTACTCATCGGCACGGAGCTGGCCTGGAGATACTGGCCGGCATTGAGGAGGCCACCGCCGCTTCCGGCAAGGACGACCGGCAGGTTGGTGTGGCTGTGGCGGTTGCCGTCGGAGTTTCCGCATCCGTAAACGATCATCGAGTTGTGCAGGATCGACTTTCCGTCGATGTCCTTCTTCGATTCGAGGAGGCTGAGGAACTCCGCGAACTGGGTGGCGTAGAAGCGGTCGATCTGTTCCACCTTGCGGATCATGTCCCTGTCATCGCGGTGATGGGACAGCGAATGATGGCCCTCGGAGATGCCGATTTCCGGGAAGACACGATTGCTGCCATCATGCGCGAGCAGCAGCGAGGCGACCCGGGTGGAGTCGGTCTCGAAGGCGAGCGCGAGCATCTGATACATCAGCTTGATGTAGTCGTCGTAGGCATCCGGTATTCCCACTGGGGCGGGCATCTTCGGATCGGGCAGCTTGGAGAATTTCTCGGCAGTGACGATGCGCTGCTCGATCTCGCGCACCCCTGTTAGATACTCCTCCAGCTTGTCCTTGTCGCGGTGGGTCAGGCCCTTTTGCACGGTCTTCGCATCGTCCATGACGAAGTCGAGGATCGAGCGCTGCTGCTCACGGCGCTGGGCCAGGCTGGCGGCGCGCTGGGCGGGAGGGCCGCTGCCGAAGAGCCGCTCGAAGACCAGACGGGGATTCGATTCCGGGGAAAGCGGCGAGGTGGGCGAGCGCCAGGCGAGGTTCGCCTCGTAGGCGCAGGAGTAGCCGGAATCGCAGCCGCCGGATTTCCGATGCGGGTCACAGGAAAGTTCCAGCGAGGCGAAGCGGGTGCCACGACCGATGTGCTGGGCAGCGATCTGATCGACCGAGACACCGGCGAAAATGTCGCTGCCCGCGGTCTTTTTCACGCGGACTCCGGTGAGGAAGGTGCCGTTGGCGCGGGCGTGGTCGCCTGCCCCGTCGGCCCCGGCTTCCGCGTTGCGGTGATCGAGCCCCGAGATGACCTGGACGCGGTGCTTGAGCGAATTGAGAGGGGCGAGGGTCTGTCCGAAGGAAAAGTTCCGCCCGTTGCCGGAGGGCGTCCACTTGTCCTGGATCGCACCATTCGGGAAATACAGGAAGGCCATGCGCAAGGGTGCGCCGCTGGCGGTGGTGGCGAGGGCGCGTGCACCGGCAGCCTGGGCCGCCGCCGCACGCGGCACCAGGGCCTCGAACGCGGGCAGGGCGAGGCAGGCTCCGAGGCCGCGGATGAAATGACGGCGGTTGGTGGAGGTCAGATTCATGGCGTTTCGCGTTGGCGTTGTTGGAAAGCAGGAGAGTCGATGATTCCCATCATCAGGGTGGAGAATTTTCCGCCGCTCTTTTCGAGAGCCGAGACAATTTCATCGACGGTTTGAATGTCGCATGGTTGCGGACCGCGACCAATGGCGTAGGTCATGAGTTTTTCAGTGAGGCAGCGGTAGTAGTCCTCGCGGCGGGCGGTGACCAGCAGGTGCTTCAGTTCATTGACGTTGGCAAAGGGCTCGCCGGTGATGAGTTTCCCGGCCACTGAGGGAATCGGTTGACCGGCCTCCTTGTCGCGCCAGAGCCCCATGGCGTTGAAGTTTTCCAAGGCGAGGCCGAGCGGGTCCATACGGTCGTGGCAGGACGAGCAGGCAGGCTTTTCGCGGTGCATGGCGAGGGCTTCACGAAGCGAGAGCTCCTTGCCATCGTGTCCCTTCGCGGAAACTTCCAGCGAGGGAATGTTCGGCGGCGGTGGCGGCGGCGGTGATCCCAGGAGGTTGTCGAGGATGAAGAGCCCGCGTTTCACTGGCGAGGTGCGGGTGGCGTTCGAGGTGACGGCCAGCACCGTGCCCATCGTCACGACTCCGCCGCGCGGACTGTCGGCCGGGAGTGTCACCAGGCGCATGTCACTGCCGCGCACGTTCGGGACACCATAGTGCTCGGCCAAGGTTTCATTGAGGAAGGTTTCCCGGGTTTCGATGAGTTCGAGAACGCTCTTGTCCCCGCGCAGCAGGTGCCTGAACCACATCTCCGCCTCGCGTCGCATCGCGGTGCGGAGCTCGCCGCTGAATTCGATCCGCTTGGTTCCGAATTGCCTCTTCAACTCCGCGAGCTCTTCGCGCAAGGCAGACGCCTTCTTGTCATCGTGCGCTCTTTCGGCCTCGTCGATGGCGAAACCGAGCTGTTGGCGACGCTCGAAGCGCCTGCGCATGTCACCTTCCTGACCGGCATCGCGGGCCTGCACGATGCGGGCGTCGATGCTCACGCTTTCGACATCGCGCGTCTGCAACCACTGACCGGCGAAGTTTTTCACGAACTCATCCGCACGCCGGTCCGAGAGCATCCGCTGGACTTGTGGGTGTAGATTCTTCCGAAGCTCGCCCTTCGCCGCCAGCTCAATCAAGGTGCGGTCCGGCATGGTCGACCACAGGAAATAGGAAAGCCGGCTCGCCAGCGCATATTCATCGAGCAACGGATGGCCCTTCGGATCGGACTGCGGCAGGGTGTCCTCCATCCGGAAAAGGAATCGCGGCGAGGCCAGCACGGCCGTCATGGCACGCGCGATGCCTTTCTCAAAAGTGCCGCCTGGCAGCCTGATCGACTCTCCGGTGAGCACCACGAGGCGATCCACCGTGGCGTCATCCACCGGTCGACGATACGCCCGGGTCGTGAATCGCTTCAGGATTTCCCGCGCATACTCACGTTTTGCCGTGGCTTCGGTGGGTACCTGGTCGCGGGTGAAAAAGCGATCGTAGTTCGCTGGGTGCGCCGTGAACTCCGGCTCCAGCGGACCTTGCAGCGTGTAACCGTAAAACCTGAGCTCCACATTCGGAGGCCCGTCGCCGGGTTTTTCCGCCGGCTTCTTGTCCTTTCCGACGAGTGGCTCCAGCGTCAGTTGCAGCGGATACTCGCCAACCGCCCACTTCACCTCGATCGAGGGCTCGAGCTTGCGGTAATCGCGCCAAGCGACGTCTTCCCGGAGCACCTGCTTGCCATCGACTTTCCAGGTGGCCTTCGCGCGACCCGGATCATAGGCGAAGGAGCCATTGATTGATGCGTTGAGGATCAGCCGGTAGGTGCCTGCCTGCTTGATGCTGACCTTGCCCGAGAGATCCGCCGAATCGTAGAGGGAAATGCGTGCCTCCGAGCTCCTGCCATTTGATCCCTTGCCGGAAAATGCGTCCGCCCCCGCTCCGCTCTCGCGGATGGTGCGGTTCTGGAGCGGCACCGCCTTGGCGACGATGGTCTCCGCCGCCTGCATGTATTTCTCAAGCAGCAGCGGCGAGGTCGTCAGCACATCGCCGATGGTGTCGAAACCATACCCCGTGTCATCGGCGGGAAATTCCTCGTCGGTGCGGAACTCGATCCCCATCAGGTCCATGATCGTGTTCCGGTACTCCACGCGATTCAGCCGACGCAGCGTCACGCGGCCCGGGTCCGGATTGAGTGGATCGAGCTTCAGCGCGCCGCGCTTGATCCAGTCCTCGAGCTTGGCCAGCTCAGCCGCCTCCAGACGAGGCTCCTTGGCTGGAGGCATCGTGCCGGATCGGATGTTCTTCAGCACGTGGACCCACAAGTCCGATTTTGCTAAAAGCGCCTCGGTGGAGGCAAAGGTGTCGAAAGTGACGCTGCCCTTTTTCGCGCCATCGCCATGGCAGTCGTAGCAATGCTCCTCCAGAATCGGCAGGATCTCCTTCTCAAATTCCGGTGCAGGACTCGCCAATGCTGGCCCACAGAACAAACCGCAGGTGAGTGCGATGGCTCCCATTGATCTGGAAAGGGCGGATTGAAAGCGTGAAATCATCATGAAGCGGAATGACGGGCCAAACTTGGACCAGCCTCAGAATGTAGCAAGAGGTGGACCGCTCATGGCAGATTTCGAATACTCCACGACCTGAGTTCATTTTACGCCTGAACGCGAAAAAATCCTACCCCATCCGGGTAGGATTTACCGCCGTTCAAGGCATTGCATCTTGCCCGGCATCCGCTGCCCTCCACAAATACCAGGCCGCCACCGAGCGATGGGGGCGGAACCGCTCTCCAAATGCATGCAATTCCTTCGGTGTCGGCAACGCATCCAGCCCGTATAGATTCCGCCACCCTGCGCGCACCCCGTAGTCGTCCACAGGCCAGACGTCCGGACGATCGAGCGTGAAGATGAGCAGCATCTCGACCGTCCACTTTCCCACACCGCGCACCTGCACCAGGCGGTCGATGATTTCCTGATCGGACAGCGTACGGATCTCCTTCGAGCCCGGCACCACTCCAGAAATCGTCTGCGCGGCGATGTCACGGATCGCGGCAGCCTTCGCGCGGGAAAATCCGACGGATCGCAGATCGTCATCGGTCACGCTGGCCAGTGACTTCGGTCCGGGAAAGCGTCCGCTCGGGAAGAGTTTCCGGAATCGACCGAGAATGGTCGCCGCGGCTTTGGCGTGGAGCTGCTGGTGTGCCACGGCATTCACGAGCGATTGAAAGGGTGAGCGACCCGCGTGCGCCACCAGTTCACAGGGACCCTGTCGTTTGATCCAGGCCTTCATCCTTGGACAAGCCTTTTCCAAGTGGGCGATCGCCTCTTCGTGGCGCGTGGGCATGCTGTGGTTTTCACCTCATCCAACGGAACGCGCGAGACGATTCTCGATGGAAACAAAACACCCGACCTCCTGTGAAGAAGGTCGGGTGTTTGGAAAGTTCAGTTGGACGGGCTGTTACCAGCCACCGCCGCCGCCGCCACCTTTGTAGCCGCCGCCGCCGCCGCCACCCTTGTAGCCACCGCCGCCGCCGCCACCTTTGTAGCCACCGCCGCCGCCGCCACCTTTGTAGCCACCGCCGCCGCCACCTTTGTAGCCGCCGCCACCACCGCCGCCGCCGCCGTATCCGCCGCCGCCACCTGGACGGGACTCTTTCGGCTCAGAAGCGTTCACGCGAAGTGGACGTCCGTTGAAATCGTAATCGTTGAGGGCTTCAACAGCCGCATTCAACTGGGATTGGTCACCGAGGGTCACGAATGCGAAACCCTTGGATTGTCCGGTCTCGCGATCGGTGATGATTTTGACCCGTTCGACCGGTCCAAAAGCGGCAAAGAGACCAGTGACGTCTCCTTCAGTAGCAGTGTAGGGCAAGTTGCCCACGTAGATATCCATTGTCTTCAATTCTTGTGACGCCATTCATTCCACACTTTCCTTGACCGCGGCGTCAGAGATTAAATAAAGCGCGATTACACAGCTGGAAAGCCTGCAATCGACCATCAAACTGCGTGCAAGCCCTTGATTAGCAAGATTTGTTTTCAATTCGCCGCGCCCGGTCGCGCTGCATCCCTTCTGCTCAAAGGGTTCCTTGTGTGAAAAAAGTTTTTCAAAAAACCGAATCCAACCGCCACCGGGGATCATGATCGACAGCAAGGCATGGCACCGCGGACACTCCCACCCGTCACGCCGCATGTCCGCTCCCATTCCAGAACCGAACTCGACGAAGCCTTGGCTCGTCCGCATTCCCGACGTCTTCGAGGCCTTCACCGCTGAGATCCTGGAAGCGACTGGAGTGAAATCGGGCACCAAGCTCGGCAGCGGTTACCACCTGATCCATCTCGCTGATCCCTCCAGTCTCCATGGTTCCGACGCGGCGATGTTCGTTCGCTGGAATCTTCCGGTCGAACACAGTTGGCCCTGCAATCCACAGAAGATGGACGGCTTCATCGAAAAGGCCGCGCAGACCCTGCTGAGGAAATTCGGCGACCGCCAGCCACAGGCGCTACTCATCGGCCTGCTCGATCCGAGTTCGTCGAACCGCTACTACAAAACGCTCGCCTCGAACCTGCGCGGCCGGGCGCTGCAACTTTTTCCAACGCTACCGGTCGCGCCGAATGACGCCGAGGCCCAGGACGCCACGAAGCCCACGCTCTTCTGCCTGATCGGAAGAGAAGGCCTCTTCGCCGGCATGCAGAGCCCGCAGCAGTCGAATGGCTTCTATCCCGGCGGCACGAAGTTCATCAGCCAGAACGCGCCCGACACCATCAGCCGCGCGGGTGCCAAGATCGCCGAGGCCCTTCATTTCCTCCAGCTTCATCGCAAGCCCATGCCCGGCGGAAGCCACTGGCTGGAACTCGGTGCCAGCCCCGGTGGCATGACGTCGGAATTACTGAAACGCGGCCATCGCGTCACCGCCATTGATCGCGCGGCGCTGGACACTCGTCTGGATCGCGAGCCAAACCTGCGCTTCATCCACAGTGACGTCGCCACCTTCCGTCCACCGCCATCGACCACCTTCGATGCGCTGCTTTCCGATCTCAACGGCGACTCTCTCGAATCCCTCCAGCAGGTGCTCCGCCTATCCGCGAATCTAACAGAAAGTGGGCTCGTGGTTTTCACGCTGAAGACCGCTGGCATCACCACCTTCAATGAAACGATCGGCCTCTATCAGGAAGCCGTGCGCCGTGCAGATGCCGCCGGCCTTCATCTGGTCGCCCGAACCCACCTCACCTACAACCGCCAGGAGTTCACCTTGTTCTTCGAACGGATGCCTTGAGGAGGGACGAGAAGCCCTACAAGCCATCCAGATCATCCTGCCAGCCAGGTTCCTGAAACTCCTGTGCAAGCGGCCTGAAGTCCGTTATTCCTCCATTCAATGAGTCTTCTGGACATGACCACCAACGGTCGCGGCATGCTGATCATCGGCGTGGTCGTGGGCTGCTTTGTGGTCGCCGGATTCACGACTCTTTTTTGGACCGGTGGTGAGAGGGCGATGGGCACCGGCAAGTCGATCGAAGGCATCATCCGCGAGCAGCAGAACGAGATCGATCTGAACCGAACCGCGATCACTGAGCGGAAGCTCCAACTTGTGGAGGCCGATCAACGCCGCGTGATCGCCAAGGAAGTCGAACAGCTCGCCATCCGGTTGAAGGCAGGTCGGGAAAGAATCACGGCGCTCACCGCCAGCCTGCCGAAAATCGGGCAGGAAATCAAAGACCTGGAGCAGTCACTTGCCGCCGAGAAGCAGCTCTACCGGAAGCAAGTGCTGAATGATCCAGCGCTCACCACGATCGCCGAGCTTCGGACGATTTCCGGCAAGATCTATCAGAACGTCCGCATCACCAGCATCGATGCGACCTCGATCACGATTTCCCACCAGGATGGATCGAGCCGGGTGCCACTGAGCGATCTGCCACCGCAGCTCAGGGAACGCTTTCCCTGAACATAGGTCCTCTAGGACCCATAGGACCTATTTTCAGAACTCACAGTTCACCAGATCCTCACGCGGTCCTCTGGCTTCACGTAGAGCTTGTCGCCGGGCTTCACGTCGAAGGCCTCATACCAGGCGTCGATGTTCCGCATCACGCCATTGACCCGTGCAATCGCCGGAGAATGCGGGTCGGTGTGGATCTGTTTCACCAGCGCCTCCTGACGCATCTTCTGACGCCAGACCTGGGCCCAGCCAAAGAACACGCGCTGGATGCCGGTCACACCATCGAGCGTCGGAGCGGGCTGGCCATTCAACGACGCCTGGTAGGCATCGAGCGCGAGATTCAGCCCGCCCATGTCGCCGATGTTTTCACCCATCGTCAGCTTGCCGTTGATGCGCTCACCGGGAAGGATCTCGATGCCCTCGTACTGTGCGCCGAGACGCTCCGCCCGCTGGTTGAACTTTTCCGCATCCTCACGGGTCCACCAATCCTTGAGCACGCCGTCGCCATTCGACTTGCGGCCCTGATCATCGAATCCGTGGCTGATCTCATGGCCGATCACGCCGCCGATGCCACCGTAGTTCACCGCCGGATCCGCCTTCGGATCGAAGAACGGCGGCTGGAGAATCGCGGCTGGAAAGACGATCTCGTTCATCGTCGGGTTGTAATACGCATTCACCTTCTGCGGCGGCATCCCCCACTCCTTGCGGTCCACCGGTTGGTCGAGGCGATCGAGTTCACGCTTCCAGCCGAAGAGGCCGGCACGCGTGACATTGCCATAAAGATCATCGGCCTTCACCACGAGGGCGGAGTAATCGCGGAACTTGTCGGGATAACCGATCTTCACCGTGAGCTTCGCCAGCTTTTCCTGCGCGGCTTTCTTGGTGTCGTCGCCCATCCAGTCAAGCTTGTCGATGCGGAGCGCCAACACCTTCCTCACGTTGTTGACCAGATCAAGCATCTGCCGCTTCGACTCCTCCGGGAAATAGCGGGACACATACACTTCACCAACCACCTCACCAAGTGCGCCGTCGGTGACCGCCACACCACGCTTCCAACGGGCCAGCGGCTCTGGCTGGCCGGAGAGCGTCTTGTTGTTGAACTCGAAGCTCGCATCCACGAATGCCTTGGAAAGGAACGGCGCCGATGCATCCGCCACACCGAACGCCGTCCAGGCCTTCAGGGCTTCCATCGGTGTCTCCGCGAAAATGGCGGCCTTCTTCGGAAAGGCGGTGTTGTCCGTGACAATCACCTTTGAAATCTTCGAAAGATCACGCGCGGTGAGCATCCGGGCGAAGTCGAAACCCGGCGCATAGGCGACGAGTTCGGCAGGCGTCATCAGGTTGTAGGTCTTGTCGCGGTCACGACGCTCGGCGCGCTCCCAACTCGCCTCGGCCAGTCGGGTCTCGAACGCGACGATGTCCTTGGCGCACTTCGCAGGCTCCGGCCATTCGATGAGCGTCAGCAGCGTGGCCACGTAGGTCTCATACTTGCCCTTGATCGCAGCGAATGATGGCTTGAGGTAGTAGTCCTTGTCCGGCAGGGCGAGACCACCCGAACTCACGTAGACCGCGTAGCTCGTCGGGTTCTTCGCATCGGCACTGATGCCCGCTCCGAAGAGCCCGCCATTCAGATGTCCGGGAGTTGCCATGAGCGTCACGAGCTCCTCGCGCGTGGTCGCGGACTTGATTTTTCCAAGATCTGCGGCGATCGGCTGCGCGCCGAGCTTCTCGACACCGGCCTCGTCCATGTAGGCGGCATAATAAGCGCCTATCTTCGAGGACGACCCGGTCGGATTCTTCACCGCCTCCTCAAGGATGCCACGAACGCGGGCCTCGGACAGGATGCTCAATGCGTCGAAGTTTCCAAAGCGAACTCGATCGGACGGGATCGTGGTGCGCTCGACAAAGCCGCCGTTTGCGAAGGCGTAGAAGTCGTCGCCCGGCTTCACCTTTTCATCACGTCCGGAGAGATCGAAGCCCCAGGTGCCGAAGCGCTGCGCGGCGGTCTGATCCTCGGATCGGGCTGGAACAACAAGGGCGGAAAGGGCCACGGCCGAAGCGATGGCGGCGAAGGAACGGGAAGTTTTCATCAAACGAATTCGGAAGGCTGACCTAGGAAGCTCCGTTTCGATACCCTCAGCGGTGAAAATTTCAAGCAGCAAGGCAACGAGGGCGGCGTGGCAAATGAGGGGAGGGCTGCCAGCTATTTTCTCATTCATAAGCAGGGACCAAATCGAATGCTAATCGGTGTTGAATGAAATTTCGCAACTAGTCTAAACCTCGGTCGTTTAGTGACCTCCCTAATGAATACCATAAATATTAATTTCTTCGATTCTATTTTGAATGGGTTTTGTTATTTCGCCACATAAAGACGCTGAAAATCGAAATTAAAACAAGGATCCAGAATGACCATTTCGATAGTAATTCATATAAAAAATTCGAAGCGTAACCGCTTGATGTTGCCGCCACCCCATGGAGGTCAGTCATCTTTTTTGCATATAGAGCGGCGTTCTCTTCGTTTCTTTTAGCCGCATCCTCTTCATTGACAAGGTCGCCAAATTCTAAAGGTATTTTTATTAATTCAAATTTCAATATTTTTGAAAGAATTTTTTGAGCTATGCCCTCATTAATCCAAGTCGCCCAAGCAGACTTCCCATCATCAGAAATTAAGATTACAAACCTGCCCTCGCTCGAGGGCGATGGAACCTTATTTCCTTCACCCTCGTCAAAATTGCTTTTTCGACTTATTGCAAAAAGCCTACATCCAGCATCTAGCCAACTGCCTCCTACAGCATCCGAAGTTAATGTTGGCGCACCTGGCACAATGGCCATCTCATCCAAGCTTCGCTTTATTTCAATCGCGTTTTTATCACTATTTAAAGCACTTGAAACCATTTCAAGTTGACTCCATTTAGTTGGAACAGGACTTCCATTCGCGAGTATGCAATCAGTCATTGAAAGCGCAGCTTGCTTGTAAAAGCTTAATTTTGAAGATGCCTGAACCCTGCCTTCTGTTTGGTCAACAAAAAGAAATACTGATGCGACTATAAATAAAATATTTTTCATTCCGCCCATCGTTTGCATTGCCTGAATCTTTTGATTGTTTTAGCTGTGAAGCGTGAGTTTTTAAATGTCGTCTCATCCACTTGAGCTAGGCCGGATGACATAACGAGCCCTTCGCTATGGTCTTCAGTAGCCTCCTGGTCACCGGGATGATGACCCATCTCATGGGCCAGCACGGCTGTTATGAATTTTGGGTATCTTAATCTATTTTTCTCTATAACGGCGTTATTGGAACTCTTGAAACTGTTTGTATATGCCTCCCGGCACGTTTCAACAAAAACAGTCGAGAACTCATCGTTTCCATTAAATCCAGAAGTTTCGCCATATAGTATTGAGCCCTCGGGCTCTGGCGGATCATTATCAGTTTCCTCACTCCCTTGAAACGCAGCCACAACTACGCAGGCCCAGCTTAAGGGCTTATCGGTTAAGTCTTTTGCCTGCCTTATTACAGTTTCCTCTAGTGAAACGTCTTCATTTTTAATGAACGGAAGCGATTTCGAGTTATTAAATTGAGACGCATCAAGTATTTTAATGAAAGCGGATTTGAAGTAATTTTCCAAATCCGTATTCACTAGATCCAGTCGTGGCAATTGTTGTGCCACCAACCCTAACCCATCGTCATCATATAGCCTAGCCCACCCGATTAAATTATTCGGAACTCCATGCGTGATAATTTGTGAGCTTGTCGCCATGTTGTAGGTTCTATAAATTCTCCAAGAGCCGACGCCACTATTCGGAACCAAACTTCCATCCTCATAAAAATCTGAACTACCTGCGATTGACTGCTTTACGATAACTTGACCGGCGTTGTCAGGTTTCGGATCAATATTATATATACCTGAATAAGTTATTTCAACATTTAAGAAATTCGCTTGTGCTCCACCGGTCATGTTTACTTGCTCCATGGAATCATTCTCGACCCAAAGGCGTCTCCAAACGGTCAAAAGCTGAGACGCGTGGGTGCCAGCATTCTGAATGGCCGCTGGCCCAAGGTATTTTGGAGTGGTTGGATTTGCGGTTTGAACGCCTGTGTATCCTGAGTTGTCGAGTAATGAAGCGACGACGCGGTAGTTGCTGCCGGGCTGCATGCCGACTCGGAAAATGAATTTCGCCTCACCATTGGCGGCAATGACAGTATTGGCCGTGTCTCCTCCCCAGGCTGATCCAGTCCAAAACTGCCCGCTTTGAGGTGTACTAATATAGTCGATCAGGTTGTCGCTACCCGCTTTCCCATTTGCATCGATGACGATAGCTCCGGCATCGTCTTTGTCGAATATTTCGTCCGTGCTATCATCCACGTCGAAGGCTTTGACGAAGATGCTTTGGCCAGCCATGGCGGGGGAAACTGTTACAACGAGTTCCAGCTTGTGCCGGATTTCCGTGTCGTTGGGGTCTTTGTAGTCTGGGAAAATGCGCTTGCCGTTTTTGGTATGCGTCCACGGGTCTTCATGGTCATTGACGTTGTCGAATCCGGTGAGTGCCTTCCATTCGACTTTAACGGGAACAAGAAGTGCGGTGGTGGTGGCGGCTGTCGGAGACTGGACTTGGACGAGGTA
The DNA here is from genome assembly GCA_031411755.1 of Luteolibacter sp. Classification (GTDB taxonomy): domain Bacteria; phylum Verrucomicrobiota; class Verrucomicrobiia; order Verrucomicrobiales; family Akkermansiaceae; genus Luteolibacter. Next base: position 23,362 of record JANOBS010000067.1, read on the forward strand.
GGTGCCGTCTTTGTTTGAACGGAGGGGTTGGATGGTGTTCTCGGCTTCCAGGAGTTCCTTGTAGTGGGCACAGAGATCGGCCAGAGGGGTGACTTCTCCGTTGCGCCAGAGTTTGTGATCACTGGTGAGGGCGCTGCCGTCTCCGGCGAAGAGTTCGATGTTCTTGTCGGCGAGTTTGGTGGCGTATTCGTATTGCCCGCTGGGATTGGGCAGGAAAACGCGGCCTGTGGTGATGGTGCCGTTATAGGTCCCGGCGGTGAGGACTACTTTACCGTTGGGGAGGTCTTTGGTGCGGACGGGATAGCCAAAGCCTTCGGCT
>JANOBS010000068.1:0-29339 GCA_031411755.1 Luteolibacter sp.
AGAGTCGGATCTCCACAGATCTATATCCTGAAGGGATTACAGCCAATAGCCCGGGGTCGAGGAGCTATTGCAACGACCACCCCGGGTTGGATGATCTCTTGGATTTGCACCCTGAAAGGCGTGCCAGAAGCTTCGAAAATCACTGGCCATCACACGCTGCTGCGACCCTCTGCCGGGGTCGAATTCCAGTGTTTACGAGCTTCCCCGGGTGGTCGGCCGAAATACGGCCTCGACCCGGGGCTAATCTCTCCGATCCCTGCCGGGATCAAGAATCGTGCTACTGAAGCTCAAATTCTTAAAGCTATTGCCCTGTGGTGAGGAGTTCCAGCTCTCCTCACCGCAGCTTCCGCTTCTTCGGATTCCGGCTTTTGCCGCCGAAGACGACTTCCTTGATGTCGAAGGCTTCCGGGTCGTATTCGCCGCGATACCACCCGATCTGGCCGTTCATGGCTTCCAGGTATTGGAAGACTCCGCCGAAGTCCTCCGGCGGACAGGCGCGGGCTCCACCGATCATGACCGGGCCTTCGACGTCACTCTCCTCCTTCGATTCGAAGACGACCTCATGGATCCAATCCTCGGCGAAGTCGTAGCGGTAGAGCATGCGCAGCGGCAGGCGCTTTTTCCCGATGTACTCCGCCAAGGTGATCCCGAGTTCGTCCTGGAATTCGCCTCCGGCCGGAACCTGATCCGCCAGACCCACGGGGCCGATCACGTCGGTGAGACGCTTGCCCTTGCCGTGGCGGAACTCATGCGGGTGCTTGTTTTCCCAGCCCATCGCATCCTGGATGGCGTTGTTCAACTGGAGGAAATTGAACGAAGCAGGCACGGAAAATTTCCGCCAGATCTGTGGGTTGATCTGGTAGAGGAAGACCTTGATGACGACACGGGAAACGCTCACGGGGCGGAGAGTAAGGAGGGAAAGCACTAAATTTTAAGCACTAAATTCAAAACGGAAGAAGCCCAGGCCATCCGTGTCCATCCTCTTCATCGGTGGTTGAAACTCTTCACTTCATCAGTCGTTTCGCCGTGAACCAGAGCAGGGCGGGGACGATGAAACTGAGTGCAATCGCAAGGCCGGGGGTGTCGTGGCCGCTGGCACCGATCCACGCGAAGGTGAAACCGAGAGGCACGCAGCCGCAGACCAACGACACGCAAAAGCGCCCGAAAGGCATGCGCACGAGACCAGCTGTGACGGATACCGCTTCCGGGAGGATCGGCAGTGAGCGGGAAAGCGCGACCATCCAGCCGCCGCCTTTGGTGAAAAGGGCGCGACCCTTTTCGAAATCCGCATCGCCGAGGAAACGTCGTGCCGTCTTTTCGTTGAGGATCCGTCCTAGGCCGTAGCCCGCCAATCCGGCTCCGAGCGTGCCGGCCGTGGCGAAGAGTCCTCCCAGCAGCGGGCCGTAGGCATAGCCGAGGGCCGACATCACCACTGTTCCTGGCACCGGCATCAGGATGTCCGCGATCAGCAGTCCCACGCCGCCGAGGCCGCCCCAGAGCGGTTGTGACTGCATCCACGCGACCGTGCCGTCGAAGCCGAATTTCGAGTCAAACCCGCCCCCCCAGAGGCCCCAGGTAACGAGGGTCAGGACGGCGAAAGCGATAAAGAACCAGAGAACCCGCACAAATGGATCATGCCCTTCCATTTGACGGCGGCAAGTTCCGGTGCGCGGAATGGGACATGGATCAATCCGTGAGCGTCATCACTGCCAGCGGCGAGCAGAAGCTGGATCGCGTCGCGGTGGAGGAACCCCTACAGATCACAATCGACGGCCACCCGGTCGCGGTGCTGATGCGCACGCCGGGCGAGGATGAGGCGCTGGTGACGGGCTTCCTGAAAACCGAAGGCATCATTCGTTCCAGAGCGGAGATCCGGAAGCTCGCGGCCGAAGCCAACCACGCGCTGGTTTTTCTAACAGATGAAGTTGAATGGGATGTCACCCGCCTTTCCCGGAACCTCTTCAGCGCCTCATCCTGCGGCATCTGCGGAAAGGCCACGATTGACGCGGTGATGGGTGAGCAGGTAATTCTGATCGACGGGCCGATGTTTGATCGCAGCGTGTTGCTTGCTGCTCCTGATCTGTTGCGTGAAAAGCAGATCACCTTCAACTCCACCGGCGGACTTCATGCCTGTGGACTTTTCAGCCGGGGTGGCGAACTGCTGGCGATTTACGAAGACGTCGGCCGACACAACGCGGTCGACAAGGTGATTGGCGGTGGCTTGCTGGAAGAACTCGATCTAACAGAATGCTTCCTGCTCGTTTCAGGTCGTGTCTCGTTCGAGGTCATGCAGAAAGCCCTCGCTGCAGGGATCCCAATGGTCGCCGCGGTTTCCGCTCCATCGTCACTGGCCATTGCGTTCGCGCAGCAATCCAATCAAACCCTCGTCGCCTTTCTCAGGCCGCCGACGTTCAAGGTTTTCAGCGGATCAACCCGTCTCGATTGGGGTTGATCACGACATTACTTCCCTTCGCGATCATTCGACACGGACGGCGAGACGGTAGAACCGGAGCGGCGCGGTGGTGGGCAGAGTCATGGAGACGGTTTGGTCGGCTCCGAGGATGTTCTCGGCAGCGGCGGCACCGGTGAGGGTGGAGTAGCCGGTCACGGGCGACCAGGAGCCTCCAGGACTGGCGCTGCTTTCGACCGTGTAGTTTCGCGTGAGGCCGGCATATCCCGTCCCGCTTGCACGGCGGGCAACGAAGATGAGGGTGAGCTGTCCTCCTGAAGTCGGTGCGATGGCGAGCGGTGACTGACTGAAGCTGCGAGGATCGGTCCCCAGGACGTATTCAGACCGATTGCTCAGGCCATCACCGTCGGCGTCTGCGTTGTCGTCCGCGAGTCCGCCGCTGATTTCAGCAATGTTGAAATGATCGGTCCGCCAGTCAGTGATCGACTGCGCCGCGATGACAAGCGTGCCGCTGGCGTTACCAAAATAATTGATGTCGTCGATGGTGCCAATCACGGCGTAGCTGCCGACGGCAGTGGGTGCAGTGGTGGAGCCGTTGTAGGTGAAGTCCACTGTTTTTCCGGTGGGATCGGTGACGGCGGTCGCGCTACGTGGCGAACCGTTGTAGGTTTGCCCGAGACTGCCGAGGGTGACGGTGGCGGCGGCTTTGGAAATCACGAGCGTGCCGCTGGCGCTACCAGAATAATTGATGTCGTTGAGGGTGCCGATCACGGCGTAGCTGCCAGCGGCGGTGGGCGCGGTGGTGGAGCCGTTGTAGGTGAACTCTACTGTTTTCCCGGTTGGATCAGTGACGGCGGTCGCGCTACGTGGCGAACCGTTGTAGGTTTGCCCGAGACTGCCGAGGGTGACGGTGGCGGCGGCTTTGGAAATCACAAGCGTGCCGCTGGCGCTGCCGGTGAAGTTCGGATCGGTGATGGTGGCGACGACGGTGTAAGATCCGGCATTGGTCGGAGCCGTGGAGGAGCCGTTATAGGTCAAAGAAGTTGTCAGGCTGGGCGGCGTGGTTCCCGTCGAAGCGGCTTTGGCTGAGCCGTCATAGGTGGCTGACAGGTTTCCCAGCGTGACGATGCCTGAGGCCGGGCTGATCGTGCCGGTGGTGAAGTTTTGAAGGGTGACGGCGTAGTTGGTACCGCTGTTGCCGTCGTTGATGTCGATGGACGGGATGATGACTTTGTTGCCCGTTCCTGCGTAGGCTGTCTGAAAGGACTGCGAAAGCGCAGTGGTCGTGTCGCCCGCTGCCAGCGCGGGGGTGATCGTCGGGGTGCCTGCGGCGGTGGTCGTGCCGTCGTAGGTCTTGATGGCGGTCACGGCGGTCACGGTGAGGGGCAGCGCGGTGATATTGGCAGTGAGGCCTGCTGGCTGGGCGAGTGTGTAATTTCCCGCCTGCGCACCGCTCAATGTGAGGCCGTTGACGGTGAGTGCCTTGTTCGTACCCACATGCTTGTCCGCGTAGGTTCCGGTGGCCGTTCCGCCGAGCGTCAGGGTGTCGCCGGTGTGGGACTTGCCGTCGTTGATGGTGCCGCTGCCGGGTGATCCGGCAGTGAGGATGGCGATTCCTGTGAGCGTGGCGGTGGTCGTGCCGTCGTATGAGCGGTTGCTGGCGGCGAGTCCGCTTGTGGTGAGGTTTTTCGGTGTGATCGTGACCGCTCCGCTAATGCCAGTGAGCGTGTAGTTCGTGGCAGCGGAACCTGACAAGGTGAGGTTCATCCGGCTGGCCGCCTTGAATGTGGCGATGGCACCGGACCACTGCGCTGACGGGCTGAGGGTGCCACCAGAGGAGGCGGTCGCGGTCGCGGAGACGATGCGTTCGAGGGCATAGACCCTGGAGTTGCTGGCCGCCGTGGCGTTGGTCGTCACCGCGTTGTCCACGGCGGTGAAGCTGTTGGTGATGGAACCCAGTGTGGACGCGCTGGTGGCGATGCCGATGCCACCAATCCACAGCTCGTTGGCCTGCGCGGTGGTGGCGGTGGTGCCGGTGACCGGAGAGATGCTATTCCCGGTGCTGCTCGCCGTTTTATCGGACGATGTCGGGAGCAGTAGACCGCTGTATTCGATCACGACGGCGGTGGAGAAAAGCGATGCCTGGGTGATGGTGATGCCCGTGGTGCCGCTGGAAACGCCGGTGCCATACCAGATTTCCGTTGTGGCGCCGCTTGCATTGGTCGCTTGCGTGACGCGGGACCAGGTGACACCTCCGCCGCTGATCGCGGAGACCCGGTTGGTCGTGGTGCCACGGGTGGAAATCGCCGCCACGAGAGTGTTCCCGTTCACGGGAGCGTAGGCGAGGTTCACGTTGATCGTGGTGCCGGCGATCGCGCCGGTGCTGCCTGTGGCACTCTGGATACGAACCGGCGTGTAAAATCCTGTGCCGATGGCCTGCGAGCCCACGTCCTTGCCGGCGAGACCGGCGCTACCACCCAGCGTGAGGTTGGAGCCATCAAGGTTGTTGGAAACTGTTAGAAGACTCGCCGTAACGGTGGTGGTGCCATCGTAGGTGCGCGTGCCGGTCAACTGGAGCGGTCGCGCGGAGATGGTGGCGTTGGGCACGGCGGGCTGGGCGGAAAGCGCGTAGTTGCCTGCGTAGGCTCCGCCGAGGGAGTAGCCGCTGGTGGTGACGGCCCATGTGCCGACATTCGCGCTGGCGAAAGTGCCAATGCCGGGAACGACCGTGACCGTCTCGCTGCCGACGAGGCCTCCGGAGATCGCTCCGCCTGTTAGAGCGGCAGTACTGTTACCGTCGTAGACCTTGTTGGCCGCCGTGACACCGGTGATGGTCAAGAGCTTGGCGCTCACCGCAAACGTGCAGGGCGCGGATACGCTGGTGGCGTAGGTGCCGTCACCCCCGTAGGAGGCGGTGACCTGATGACTTCCGACCGTGAGCGTGCTGATGGAGAAAACCGCCGTGCCTGAGCTCAAGGTGCCCGTGCCCAGGACCGTACTGCCTTCCTTGAACGTCACCGTGCCGGTGGGGGGCAGGCTCGAAACAGAAACCGTGGCGGTGAAGGTGACCGAGTCGCCATAGATGCCGCTGCCGACTGGAGCCGAAACCACTGTGGTGGTGGACGGTTGGATGGAGGGAACGACGCTGATCTGCCCGGAATTCGGGCCTTCCCCGGAGGCGTTGACGGCGGAAACCACATAATAATACGTGGTGCCGTTGGTGGCCGAGGTATCGGTGTAGGTCCCATTGGCGGGATTGCCGATGACGGTGTAGGAGCCGCCGTTGGTGAGCGATCGTTTCACATAGTAGCTGGTGGCTCCTGCGGAGACGGTCCACGTCAGGGTGACCTGATTGTTGCCGGGCGCGGCGAGCAGGTTGGTCGGAGCGGATGACAGCGAGCTGGTGACGTCGATGGTCAGCGGAGCAGAGGTGCTGGAGGCGTTGCTCGCGTTCCCCGCGTATTGCGCGGTGATGTTGTAGGAACCGACGGCCAGGCTGCTGGTCGTGAGGCTTGCCTGGAAGGAACCATTCAGGGCGCTGGTGCCTAGGAGCGTGGAGTTTGCATAAAACGATACGTTTCCGGTGGGCGCACTGCCGGACACCGTGGCGGTGAAGGTCAGGGGAGAGCCAGCGTTGGCCGGCGTGCTGCCGCTTGTCAGGGCAAGCGTGGTGACGGTCGAGGGCAGGACGGTGATCGTACCAACGCTGGTGCTGGTGAAGTAGGTGTCGATCTTGTTGGTGGCGGATGAGATCGATGATCCGTAGGTGCCGGGCGGCATGATCGTTCCATCGAGAGTCAGCGAGGCGACGACGCGGTTGCCCGTGTAGTTCAGGTTGGCTTTGCCGCCGACTGCGATGGTGAGCGGGCCAGGGGCGACCGCCGCCGCCGCCAGGTAACGGATCGTGCCTGCCTGGATGGAGGTGGTGCCGGTGTAGCTGTTGGAGCCGCTCGTGCTCCACTGCGTGGTGCCGACAGTGGTCAGGCCGCCTGTCCCGCTGATGTTGCCGGTGATCGAGAAGCCGCCGGTGGTGCCGAAACTAAAGGTGCTGTTGCCTGTTAGAACGACGGGACCGCCGAGAGTGCTTGTGAAGCTGTTGCCGCCGCTGATGGTCGCGTCGTTAAGGATGATGCTGTTGGTCAGGTAGGTCCGGTTGAGCTCGAGGGTGGCGTTGGAGTTGATCGTCAGCGAGCCGGTTCCGAAATGGGGCGTAACGCTACCGCTGCCCGCCGGGAATTTGACGTTGCCGCTGTTGAGGATGGTGCCGCCACTGTAGGTGTTGTTGAAATTGTTGATCAACAGGATGCCGGGGCTGTTCTTGGTGAGACCACCCGTGCCCGAGATCAGGGCGTTGAGGGACATCTGGCCGCCGCCAGAGCCTCCGAAGCTGGTCATCGCGGCGAGGCTGAGCGGTGTGTTGACGATCACTGCATTGGCGCTGTTCTGGTTGAACTGCGGCGGCATGGTGCCGTTGGCGGCGAAACTCAGGCTGCTGGAACCGGACAGTGTCACCACGCCAGCCATGTTCATCTGGTTAAGAAGGAATCCGGCGGGCAGATCATGGGTGACCGTGTAGGTGCCCGTCGGAGCGAAGTTGAGATTGTAGAAAGGTTGGCCGGACGAGGCCGGGGCCGTGCTTCCAGTCCAGTTCGTGCCGAGGCTCCAGTTTCCGGAAACGGCGGAGTTCCATGTGTAGGTCACGGGTTGTCCGGCCCAGACGGAGATCGACACGGTGACCGGCGTCGAGTTGCTGCTGCCGTTGTTGACCAGGAAGGTGAAACTGTCCGCTCCACTGTAGTCGGTGGCGGGGGAGTAGGTGACGTAGGGCACTGTCCCTGTCAGCGTGCCATGGGATGGCGGTGAAAGGATGGTGTAGGAGAGGGTGCCGCCGCTTCCGGTGAGGGTGAAGGGCACCGGCGTGTTCTTCACGGTGGTCACGCTCTGCGAGTGGGCGTAGGGCGTGCGATTCGAAACGCCGGTGCCGTCGAAGAGCCACTCCTTTGCGATGATGGATCCGTTGGCTCCAGCGAACGAGGGACCGGTCCATTTGAGTTTCGCCACCGCAGAGCCGGTGTTTTCATAATACTCCATCTGGATGTCCACCATCTGACCCTCCGCCAGGTAAACCGGGGTGCCATCATTCCAACCGGTGGATTGGACCGCAAAATCGTCGAGCACTGCAGCTCCGTTGATGTAAACCCTGGTTCCGTCGCTATTGAGCGTGGAAAACGTGTAGGTTCCGGATTCCGGCACCAGCAGCAGGCCGTCCCACCGCACGCTGAAGGTGTCAGCGCCAAGCGCGGCGTTCGGCGAACCCGTTCCCCAGTCGAAGTTCACCTGCGCGTCGGTGCGGGTGAGTTTCAGGTTGGTGAAGTCCGCGTTGTCGAAGTACTCGCCCTTCAATCCGGTGCCTGCGGTTCCGACAATGACGCTCACCGTACCTGCTGCGGAGGGGTAGGAGGCACCCAAGTTATCGATCACCTGGAAAGTGAAGAAATCGGGCCCGGTGTAACCGGAATTGGGTGTGTAGGTGAGATTCGGGGCGGTGCCGGTGAGCGTGCCGTGGGCGGGAGCGGTCACATTGGTGAAAGTGACGGATGATCTGGGCGAAGAGCCGGTGAGGCTGATGGCCTTGGCTCCAGTGGTTGAGACGATCTGGGAGTTGGCCACGGCCAAACCGGGAGCCTGCGCGGATGCCGTGATCGCGCCTTCGATCGAGGCGATGGTGCTGACGAGCGTGGTGTATTGGGTTGAGGTCGGGCTCCATTCCCCGAGATACCCTCTGAGCGTGGGCAGGGTCCAGCGGGCGGCATCACCATAGGCTGCCAGCGCATTGAGAGCTGCGATGAGGGTCGTGTCGGATCCCCATTCAAAGCCTACGGGAATGTCCAACATGGCAAGCGCGTAGGGAATGCCTTCACTGACCTTGTATTTCGAGAGCGTCTTGATTCCATTGGCACGGGAATCGGCACTCCACATGCGGTCGGCGAGACACTCGATCTCAATGACCTTGAAGAAATCCGGCATGAGCGTCTGGATGTCGGCGAGTGGGAGTTTGTCGAAGCCGAACCTGGAGGCACCGGAGCGGGAGTAGGAGTCCGGCTGCTTCAAACCAGTCTGGACTGCGGGGTAGAGCAGGTTCTTCGCGGCGTAGACGGTAGTCGCGGATGCTGTTGCCGCCGTAGATGGCATCTCCGAACAGCGCCAAAGACAAGAAGTTGTTAGACATCTGGATGGGGTCACTCCAGACGATGACATCCGGGTTGGTGGCGTTGGCGGTGAACGCCGTGAGCATCGTGTCGCGGTACGTGCTGGCCGTGGCAGGGGTGTAGCTGCGGATCGCGGAGGCGGCTTTGGCCCGCACCCAGGGATCGGTCTCGGTGGTTTTGACGAGCCGCTGGACGATGGATGGCAAAGCGGTGGCGTCATTAAGTAGTCCCAGTGCCTGACAGGCACCCATGCGGCCATTGGCATTGGTGCCGGTGACCATATTGCGGAGGGTGGTGAGGTCCGTGCCACTCAGGGTTCGTTTTCCCACCTCGATTGCGGCGTAATGGCGCACCACTGGATCGAAGTCGCTGAGGGAAGTGATCAGCTGGGCGGTGGTGAAACCCGGGCAATCCAGCTGGACACTCGCGGCTGCGACGGCGTGGGCCACGGTGGGAGCATCGAGAGTGAGCGGGGGCGGATTTGCAGGAATGTCCCTCTTGCCGGTGATGTAGAGGCGTTGCAGCGGCAGCGAGTAGGTGAGGAGGTAGCTGGCGGTGGCGTTCATCCCGTAATAGCCGCTGGTTCCCAGATAGGTGCCGTCAGAAGTGGAACCTCCGCCGAATTGTTCGGCGCCATCGTAGGCGAACGATCCATCGGTTCGGCGCGAGAGATCGAGGTGCCAGCGTACGGGTTTCAAATGCTCCGCCACGGCAAGGGCACCGCCCATGTTGGCGCCCATGGCACTCCAAAGATAGCTGAAGCCCTGGCCGGTATGCCCGTACTCGCGGCCATTGTAGCTGGCAATGGTCATGCGCGAATAGTATTCGGTTTCCGCGGCACGGCCTGCCTGCAAGCCGAAGAGCACGGCGCACATGGGATCTTTGCCATTGGATGAGTGGCCGCTGATGAAGGGTTCGTGTTCGCCGTAGGGAATCGGGCCCTTGTTGACGTAAAACGCAAAGAAGTCGGAGCCGCGCTGGATGGCTCCGTCGATTTCCGGATCAATCGTCTGCACGCCTGCGAGGAGCGCTTTCTTGCCCATGACGATGGCGATGTTGGCAACGATGCCGACCGCGTTGACCGGGCCATAACCGATCCCCATTCGGCGACCGGAGCCATCTGGCCTCAAGACGGACGGGCCGTGACCGAAGGTGCCATTGATGCTCTGCGACTGGGCGAGTTTGAGCGTGTAGCTGTTGATGCCGGGCAGCACATTGGCATCACCCGTTGCCAGGTAATACTCGGCGAGAAACAAGCCGCTGTAAGCCCAATCCCAAATCGGCAGACTTCCCGATTGCGGCCCCGCGGTCGCGCGGGCGCGAGCGTAAGTCTGCAATCGGGTCTGCACGGTGGCGTAGTCGGGATCGCCCGGTTGCACTCCGGCCAACAGAGCGAGGGCACTGATGGCCCCACTCCAGTCGTTGGTGAGAAAGTTCGAGTTTGCAAGAAGCTGGCTGACGAGCTTGTTGCGGGCGTTGGCGAGAATGAGCGACGATTTCGGGCAAGTGTAGGGCGCGGTGGCGGCGTAATCGCCCATGATGGCCATGGGAATGTTCTCATCGGTGATGGTGCCCGCACGCCAGCGTTTGACGCGCAGAGTGCCGGCTCCCGTCTTTTCAGCCTCGGTGATGGCCGCGCCAAAGGCCTTGCGGGCATCACTGGTAAAGACCGGCACAGTGCCGCTGTTGGCGGCCATCGCGCCAAGGATCACATCGTCCACCGCCAGCACGGCGTTGCCCGGGGCGCTGGCCACGGTGACGAGGATCTGGCGGCTTTCACCGGTCATGGTTCCATCCGCGCCGTGGGTGTTGCCGGCTCCACCGCTCAGATAAATCCAACCGCGCAGGCCGGTGGCTCCCAGATTGTAGGTGGCGCTGCGGTTGATGGTGGCGATCACGCCGGAGGCGGTAAGGTCCGGCGGCGCGGCATGAACCCATGCGGGCAGCAGCAGAAACAAGAACAACCAGAGCGAGGTGAATAGCGGGCGGGTGAATGGCGGGGTGATCATCGCGGAACTCCAACGGAAGGATGAAGGATCGTGGACGGGACAAGCCGTGACTTCTCCCGTCATCCAATGAATGAAATATCTTTCATAAGACCCTGTGGCAACGCCCATTTCATAAGTTGGCCCGGGCATTGACCGCGCTCGCTTGACGGGCGGTTGAAATCCAGAGCGGACACTTTCCGTGGTCCATCTGGCCTCAAGGAACTGCGTTGCCCTGAAGGATTTCCCCAGTAACCTGTCGACCAAACCATGCCAAGCCCATCCACACCCGGAACCGCCGTGAAACGTGAGATCGGCGATCTGGGCCTCGCCTTCGGAGTGCTGCGCGAGCCCTTTGCCTGGGGCGTCATGCTGCTCGGGCTGGCAGGGTCCGTGCTGATTTTCTCGGGCCTCGCCTGGCTGGCCTGGTGGCTCATCGGCCGGGTGGAGTGGCTGCATCACGGCTGGCTGGCGAAAACCCGCTGGGACGAATGGATGCTCGGCGGTGTCGGATCGATCCTCGTGCTGGTGATCGGCTGGTTCACCTTTCCCCTCATCGTCACCGCCGTCGCCGGTGCCTTCCTGGAGCCTTTGGCGGATCGGATCGAGCGTCGCCACTACCCCTCCGCTCCGGTGCCGCGTCAGGTTCCCCTGCGCGAGCAGATCCACTCCTCGCTGCGTGTGCTCCTGCGCGGCCTCGGCTGGAACCTCCTGGCTCTGCCCTTCTACTTCATCCCGGTGGTGAACGTGGTGGTCTATGCCGCTCTCAATTCCTTCTTGCTGTCCCGCGAGTATTTCCAGGTCGTGGCCGTGCGTCATGTCCCGCTGGCCGACGCCAAGGCCCTCTACCGATCCCATCGAAACGAAATGCTGCGCGGCGGATTGATGCTGGCCCTCCTCTTCGTCATCCCGGTCGTGAACCTCTTCGCCCCACTCCTCGCCACCGCCTGGATGGTCCATCGCGTCTGGCGGCGTCAAAGCTCGCCGCTTCGTTCGCGTTTCCTTTCAGGCGGTGAATCCGTGGCTGCGGTCTGACGGACTGTGAACGAGGTCGTATTACCCGGCCTTCTGCATTTCCAGCATCCACGAGGGAAGCTTCGCCCTCAGCCATTTTGGGCAGTTAGAGTTTGTGGAGCGGAAGACCGCTTGGCCATTCAGTCAGCGTCGAAATAGTAGCCCTGATGAAGAAAGCCATGTCCTCACCCGAAAGTATACGGTCGTCCCGTCACGGATTGCCGTGAGTGGAAAACCCTGAATCCAAACCATGAAAGTTGTCATCGCATCCCTCATTCTAGCCCTCGCGGCACGCGCGGAAGTTTCCTTCCAGCAGGATGAAACCTTGCTTTTCTACGGAGGGTCGATGGTCGAGCAACTACTGGAGCACGGGGAGATGGAGGCGCGGGTACAGCTCGCGCAGCCGGGAAAAAACCTGCACTTCCGCAGTCTCGCATGGACCGGCGATGAAGTGGCAAACCGCCTGCGCGCGGAGGGCTACGCGGCGCACATGAAGGAACTGCTCGCGGCCTGGCCGGCGAAGGTGGTCGTGCTCGGCTACGGGCTCAATGAATCCTTTGCGGGACCAGCGGGGCTGCCGGCGTTTCGTTCGGCGCTGGCGGGCTACCTGGATCAACTCGCAAGACAGCATCCGGGCGCGAAGTTCGTGCTGCTTTCCCCCATCGCGACTGAGGGCGATGCGGCGCGCACGGCGGTGGTGAAACTTTACTCCGACGCAATCGCGGAAACGGCGAAAAATCGTGGAGCGCTGTATGTGGATTTGTTCACACACACCGCGCAGAGCAAGACGCCCCTTTCAACCAACGGAGTCCACCTCAACGACGCAGGGACTCGCGTCTTGGCCCGCATCGTCGCCAAAGCTCTCGCGGGCGACGCGGCGGAAAAAGCTGATGCGGCTCGCGTGAAGGAAGTCGCCGCCGCGGCCTCGCAGCTCGCCTATTACGTGGCGGAGGTGGTGCGACCCAAGAACGGCATCCTCTACTACGGCCAACGCAAGCGGCCTCAAGAGCGGGCGGCGGAAATTCCGCTCTACCTGCAGCGCATCGAAAAGGCGGACGCACTGGTGCATGAAATCGCGGGCAAGCCAGGCGCGAAATTCGCCGATGCCCCCTTCATCGCGCTCGCCCCGCTGCCGCCGGTCACGAATGGCGGATCAAAGAGTGGTGTGGGCACGGTGAAATCGCCCGCGGAGATGCAGGCCGAGATGCAGGTCGCCGACGGCTATACGCTGAATCTATTCGCCTCGGAAGAGCAGTTCCCCGAACTGCGCGCACCGGTGCAGATCGCCTTCGATGCCCGTGGACGGCTGTGGGTGGTGACGGTGCCGAGCTTCCCGCACACCGTCCCCGGCCAGCCGCAGGAGGATAAGATCGTCGTGCTGGAAGACACCGACCACGACGGCAAGGCGGACACATGCACGACTTTCGCGGGCGGCTTCGACGCGCTGGACGGCATCGCCTTTACCGAAAATGGCACGCTCATCGGCGAGCAATCGCACCACTGGCTGATGCGCGACACGGACCGTGATGGACACGCTGACACGAAGACCGAGGTGCTGCGTGGGCTCGATGTCACCGATTCCCATCACGGTGGCATGGTCGCCACGGACCCCATCGGCGGCGTGTGGTTTTCAGACGGCGTGTTTCATCGCTCGCAGTTTGAGACACCGTTCGGCGTGCATCGTGGCTTTGACTCCACGACCTACCGCCACGACCTGCGCACCGGACGAATCGAGACCGAGTGGCAGAGCCTGACGCCGAATCCGTGGCGGGTGACTTTCGACCGCACGGGCAATGTCTTTCAGATGTACGGGGGTGGCGACGTGATCGACGGGCTGCCGCTGACGTGGACGCCGCTCGGTATCTACCAACCGTACGCCTACGGCGATTTGCTCGACTACGGCAAAGGGAGCGGTGCGACGAGCATCTCCAGTCCGAACTTCCCCGACGAATACCAGCAGGGCATCGCCAACGGTGTCCTGCTCGGGCCGTATGTCGTGGCACTGACGAAATGCGACCTCAGCCAGGGAACGGCACTCGGGAGCGGACGACTCAACCTCCTGGCATCGCCGAATCCCGCATTCCGTCCGGTGGATATGAACTTCGGCTTCGACGGCGCGCTTTACGTTTCGGATTTCTCAAGCGCCATCATCGGTCACGCGCAAAACCCGATGCGCGATGCCCGTTGGAACCACACCAAGGGCCGCATCTGGCGCGTGGCCTATAACGGCAAGCCCATCGTCAAGGACTGGCCGAAAATCGAAGGCGCGAAACCAGCGGAACTCTGCGCCCTGCTCACGCATCCGCAGGACATCGTGCGCCACCACGCACGCATCGAACTGCGGAAGCTTGGCAAGCCCGCGCTCGCCGCCGTGGATGCGTGGGTGGCCACGAAAGCGGGCGATGACCAGGCCGTGCTGGAGTCGCTCTTCGTCTGTGCGGGCCTCGGTGAAACGCGTCCCGCCCTGCTCACCGCGCTGCTCGCTTCGAACTCCCCGCTGCACCGCGCGGCAGCTGTGCACCTCGTGCGACTGCAGGCGGCGAAGCTCCCGGATTTTCTTACGCTTCTTCAGCGCGCGGCCAAAGACGATCACCCACGCGTGCGCATGGAGGTCGTGGATGCCATCGCGCACCTGCGGCCGGCTCTGCCACAGGTTGAGCAGCTCACGCGCTCCTTCACCGACGAAAAAAACGCCAACGTCAAACAAATGCTCGCAGACCTCGGCCACGGCACGAAGCCGCGCATCGGCAGCAGCGTGCCCGTGATCGAGATCCTGCCCGAGACGCGCCTCGCCAAATGGGAAAACAAGGGCGGCGGAAACTACCGCACCTTCCTTCGCAGCACTGCAGCGCAGCCCGCCATCCTTTCGGTGAAGCACGGCTTCCTCGATGTATCGCTCAATGGCGTGCAAGCTCTCTCTTTCGACTCGAACTGGAGCAGTGAGCAGCAGGTGAGGCTGGAGCTCCAGCCCGGCCTGAACATCATCGAAATCACCTACCGCAAGCTCAAAGCCGCGCCACCCGCCGTGTATCTCTTCAATCCCATCGGAGACAAACTCACGGACGCGCAAACCGCTCTCGACGACGCGCAACTTGCCGCGTTTTCCGCCGAGTGGGAAAAGGACAACGCCGAACTCGATCAAGCGCTGCGCGTGCAGGCCGTGCCGAATCAGATTCAATTCGCACCCCGCGAACTGCGCGTGAAGGCCGGCACCAAGGTGCGCCTCATTTTTCACAATCCGGACCTGATGATGCACAACCTCGTCCTGCTTGCGCGCGGTTCGGAGGAGGAGGTCGGAGCACTCGCGGACAAGCTCGCCGCCGATCCGAATGGCATGGCGAAAGGCTACATTCCCGTCTCGCCAAAAGTCCTGCATGCCACGCCACTCGTCGCGCCAAACGGCAAAGCCGAGCTCACGTTCGATGCCCCGAATGAGCCCGGAGAATATCCCTACATCTGCACCTTCCCCGGCCACTGGCGCGTGATGAAAGGCGTGCTCATCGTCGAGCCCGTTTCCAAATGAAAACAGCTTAGCCTGGTTGAGCAGACCTCGTGATCGAGATCTCGATGCTCTTGCTCACGGGGGTGTGGCTGATGTCGGCGATGTTGGTGATGGGGACCAGGGCGTTGGCTTCGGGGAAGTAGGCGGCGGCGCTTCTACTAGGCATGTCGTAGGGGATCGCCTGAAAACGCTCGGCCTTTCGTTCGCCGTCGGACCAATGGCTGGTGAGGTCGACCATGTCCCCGGGTTGGATTCCGAGTTCGGCGAGGTCGTCGGGGTTCACGAAGACGATGCGTCGCGCGTGGCTGATGCCGCGATAGCGGTCATCGTTGCCGTAGATGGTGGTGTTGAACTGGTCGTGGCTGCGCAGGGTCTGGAGGACAAAGCGACCGGGTGCGGGCTGGAAGGACTCCAGCGGGGCGGAGGAGAAGTTGGCCTTGCCGGTGAGGGTTTCCCAGCGGCGTTGCTTGGCGGGATTCGGCAGGTAGAAGCCACCGGGCTTGCGGAGGCGTTCGTTGTAGTGTTCGAAACCCGGCACCACGGCCTCGATCCACTCGCGCAGGCGATCGTAGTCCTCCGCCAACCAGCGCCATCGGACATGGCCGATGTTTCCGACCACCGCTTCAGCAAGTCTGGCGACGATGTCCGTTTCGCTGAGCAGATGAGGTGAGGCGGGTGACAACTTTCCCTCCGAGGACTGCACGACGCTCATCGAGTTTTCACAGGTCACCACGCGTGGGCCATTCACTCCGGCGTCCACCTCGCTGCGTCCGAGGCAGGGCAGGATCAAGGCGCGCTTGCCGTGAATGAGGTGGCTGCGGTTGAGCTTCGTGGAGACATGGCAGGTGAGCCGGCATTTCCGCAGGGCCTCGGCGGTGAAGTCGGTGTCGGGCGTGGCTTGGGCGAAGTTTCCGCCAAGGGCGAAGAAGACCTTTGAGTCATCCCGGTGCATGGCCTGGATCGCAGCGACGGTGTCGTGGCCGTGATGGCGTGGGATCGGGATCCCGGCTTGGCGGGAAAGCGCGTCGAGGAAACGGTCCGGCATCTTTTCCCAGATGCCCATGGTGCGGTCGCCTTGGACATTGCTGTGGCCGCGCACCGGGCAGAGGCCGGCACCCGGTCGGCCGACTGCTCCTAACAAAAGATGCACGTTCGCGATTTCCCGGATCGTCGCGACCGCATTGCGATGCTGCGTGAGGCCCATCGCCCAGCAGGTGATCACGCGCCGTTCGCCGCGGGCCATCGTGGCGGCGAGTGCTTCGATCTGATCGCGATCAATTCCAGATTGCGCTTCGATTTCCTCCCATGAAGTCTGGTCCAACAAACTACGATAAGTCTCGTAGTCGTTTCCATGTTCGCGGATGAAAGCTTCATCGACTGCGTTTGCTGCGACGAGTGCCTTCGCGATTCCACGGAACAGCGCGAAGTCACCATTCACGCGGACTTGAAGATAGTTCGAGGCCAGCGGAGCGAATCGTCCCATCAGCCCGCCGATCTGCTGCGGATGCGCGAAGCCGGTGAGGCCTGCTTCCTTCAGCGGATTGATCGCGATGAGCTGCGCGCCCTTGCCCACCGCCTCGGCCAGAGTGCTGAGCATGCGCGGGTGGTTGGTGCCGGGGTTCTGGCCGACGCAGAGGATGGTTTCCGCTTCGAGGAAATCGCCAAGCGTGACGGTGCCCTTGCCGACACCGATGGAGGCCTTCAAGGCCGCGCCGCTGGACTCGTGGCACATGTTCGAGCAGTCAGGCAGGTTGTTGGTGCCGAAGGCGCGGACGAAGAGCTGATAAAGAAAGGCAGCCTCATTCGACGCGCGACCCGAGGTGTAAAACTCCGCCTCGTCGGGACTGGTGAGCGCTTTCAACTCCTCCCCCACGATCGCGAAGGCCTCGTCCCAACTGACCGGCTCGTAATGTGTGGCACCTTCCTTCAACAGCATCGGCTCGGCGAGCCGGCCTTGCAGGTCGTGCCAGGCATCGCTGCGGGAAAGAAGGTCGTCGATCGAGTGGGCGGCGAAGAATTCCCGACCGATCGTCCGCTTCATTGCTTCCGAGGCCACGGCTTTCGCGCCGTTTTCGCAGAACTCCGCGATCGAGCGCTCGCCATCGGGATCCGGCCAGGCGCAGCTCGGGCAATCGAAGCCGCCCGCTTGGTTGATTTTCAAGAGCGCCTTCGAGCCACGAATCACGCCAGCCTTGGAAAACACCTGCTGCAGGGCCGAGACCACCGCTGGAGCGCCGACCGCCCATGCTTTCGGGTCGGACTGGTGAAGGTCCTCCGTCTCGATCGGCGGGCGGGCATCGGGTGTCATGGACGCAGGCTAGAGCGTGGCCGACATTTCTGCCAGAAGAGGATGCAACAGGCGACGCTTCCGTGCGTAGGATGAACTCATGCGTGCTTCGTTCCTCCTCCTCCTGGTCACTCCGCTGTGCGCGCAGCCGTTCGCGATCGAGGTCATCGATGCCGCGACGAAAAGACCGGTGCCAGTCATCCGCGTGGAGACCGTTCACAATGTCGGCGACTACACCGACAACGCCGGCCTGATCGCCTTCGACGAGCCGGGGCTAATGGATCAGGAGGTGTGGTTCAATGTTTCCGGACATGGCTACGAAGTGAAGGCCGACGGCTTCGGGTATCGCGGAGTGAAGCTGCGCCCGACCTCCGGTGGAAAGGCCACGATCGAAATCACGCGGCTGAACATCGCCGAACGCATCCAGCGCCTCACCGGAGCCGGTCGATTCGTCCACGCCGCGAAGCTCGGTCGGCCCACACCGGGAAAGGATCCACTTCTCGCCGCGCAGGTGCTGGGCTGCGACAGCGTCGACACCGCCATCATCCGGGGAAAGATGTTCTGGCTGTGGGGCGATACCAACCGCGCCTCGTATCCGCTTGGGAATTTCAGCACCACCGCCGCTTTCAGTCCGTTGCCGGGCGAGCCGGGTTGCCGGCCGGGCGAGCCGATCGATTACGACTACTTCAAGGCGGACGATGGTTTCGTCAAAGGCGTCGCGAGATTTCCGGGGGATGGGCCCACGTGGCTCGGCGGGCTCGTCACGCTCAAGGATCGCGAGGGAAAGGAACACCTCTGCGCGACCTACGCCAAAGTGAAGCCGTCGATGGAGGCCTATGAACGCGGGCTGTGTGAGTTCGATTTCGAGAAGAAGGAATTCAGGAAAGTGCTGACATTCGCTCCGGGCATTCCGCTCTATCCCGATGGCCACGCCTTCCGATCCGAGGGCAAACTCTACTTCGGCCAGGCCACGCCGCAGATCAGCCTGGAGGACAGCTACGAGGACTGGAAAGATCTCGGGTCCTATCAATCCCTGACCTGCGACATCGCCTTCACCGATGCCACCACCGGGAAGCCCGTGAAAGCGCACAACGGTTCACTTGCTTGGAATCCCTGGCGGAAAAAATGGATCAGCATCTTCACCGATGCCAGCAAGCTCGGCCAGATCCGCTACGCCGAAGCGCCTTCGCCGACCGGCCCGTGGAGGAAGTCCGTCGTCATCGCCACGCATGACCATTACACCTTCTACAATCCGCTCCAGCATCCAGCATTCTCCAGCGAGGGCGGTCGCGTGATCTGGTTCGAAGGCACACTCACCATGACCTTTTCCGGAAACCCGGTGCCGATCCCGCGTCACGATTACAATCAAGTTCTCTATCGACTCGATCTTGGGGACACGAGGTTGGAAGTGGGGCAATGAAGCTCTGATACCTTGGATTTAGTGCTTCCAATAATCGGCCCGCTCCGTGCTGATAGGTTCTCAAATCCATGGACATTCTTCGCGCCCTCATCGGACTCATCGGCTTGTTGGGCATCGCCGTGCTGTTTTCCGAAAATCGTCGCAAGATCGATTGGAAGCTCGTTCTCGGCGGCGTGACGTTTCAGATCCTGCTGGCCATGTTGTTCCTCATCGTCCCCGGCGCGGACAAGGGCTTCGATGCACTCGCCTCCGCCTTCGTTTGGATCACGGACTTTTCAAAGGTGGGCGCAGGCTTCGTATTCGGGGCGCTGGCAGATTCCGACAAGATGGCGGCGAGCCTGGGGCCCTCGAATGCCTTTCTCTTCGCCTTCCAGGTCCTGCCCACGATCATCTTTTTCTCCGCCCTCTGTTCACTGCTCTACTACTGCGGCATCCTCCAGCGGGTCGTCGCGGCCTTCGCGTGGGTGACGCAGAAGTTCATGAAAATCTCCGGCGCGGAATCCCTCGCCGCCGCGGCGGAAATTTTTCTCGGCCAGACCGAGTCGCCGCTGATGATCAAGCCCTACATCGAGCGCATGACCCGCAGCGAGCTCTTCGCCGTGATGACCGGCGGCATGGCCACCATCGCCGGCGGCGTGCTGGTAGCCTACATCGGCATCCTCGGCGGAAACGATCCGGTGCAAAAGCACGCCTACGCCAAGTTCCTGCTCTGTGCCTCATTCATGGCGGCTCCGGCGTCGCTGGTGATCGCGAAAATCCTCGTCCCTCAGACCTTGGCTTTCGATGAGGAGATCCATGTGCCGAAGGAACAACACGGTGCCAACTTCCT
Source organism: Luteolibacter sp. (assembly GCA_031411755.1). Taxonomy (GTDB): domain Bacteria; phylum Verrucomicrobiota; class Verrucomicrobiia; order Verrucomicrobiales; family Akkermansiaceae; genus Luteolibacter. Next base: position 19,657 of record JANOBS010000068.1, read on the forward strand.
CGACGCCCTCGCCAACGGCACCAGCGAGGGCCTGAAGCTTGCCGCCAACGTCGGCGCGATGCTCATCGCCTTCATCGCCTTCGCCGCGCTCATCAACGGCATCCTTTCCAAGATCAATCCGGCGCTCTCGCTCGATGTGGTCTTCGGCCACGTGCTCGCGCCAATCGCATGGCTGATCGGGGTCGACGGCCAGGACATGACGAAAGTCGGAGCGCTGTTAGGCACCAAGGTCGTGTTCAACGAATTCGTCGCCTACAGCAAATTGGGCGAGCTCAAGGCCGCTGGCGCGTTGTCGCCGAAGTCACTTTATCTCGCCACCTTCGCGCTCTGCGGTTTCGCGAACTTCGGCTCGATCGGCATCCAGCTCGGCGGCACCGGCAGCCTCGCTCCGAACCAGCGCCCGGTCCTTGCGGCTCTTGGCTTCAAGGCGGTCCTCGGCGGCACCCTTGCCACGCTCATGACCGCCGCGTTGGCAGGAGCGTTCTATGGCATGGTGAAGTGAGGCTTACTTCCAGAACGAACCCTCGGCCGTGGCGGACTCAACGAACTGCTTCAGGAGCGTCTGGAGCTCGGTAACCTTGGCAGCTTGTTCGGCGGCACGGTCGAATTTTTCGCCGGCATCCTCCTCGACGTTGAAGAGCAGTGGTTTGGCCTCGGTGGCCTTGAATCCATAGTCGCTGCCGGTCTGGGAGGAGATCTTCACGTGAAGTTTCCACGGCCCCTGGCGGACGGCCCCGATGGAGTTGTCACCGAAGCCGGAGTAGTAGAAGGCGAAGCTCGGGACGGTGCCGGGAAAGGTGTCGGCATTGAAGTAAGGACGGATGTCGCGACCGTCCAACTTGCGCCCATTGGGGAGCGGTTCGTTGGCGAGGGAGAAGACAGTCGGAAGGACATCGAGCGTGCTGGCGGAGGCCTTGACCACCGAGCCCGGCCGGATGGTTCCGGGCCAGCAGAAGACTCCGGGAACGCGCTGGCCACCTTCCCAGGTGGAGCCTTTCCCATCGCGAAACGGACCCGCGGAACCGATCAGGAGTCGGGCCTCGCCATACTCCGGATCCTTGACCGTGTTTTGATACTTGATCCACGGGCCATTGTCGGACGCGAAAATGATGAGGGTGTTTTCGGCGATGCCGGCCTGATCGATGGCCGTGCGAAGCCGGCCGAGATTGGCGTCGATTTCCTCGATGCAATCGCCGTAGCGGCCTCGCAGCGAGGTGCCCTTGAACTCGGCCGAAGCCTGGACGGGGAGATGGGGAAAGTTCGGCGCGAGATAGACGAAGAATGGCGCGTCCTTTTTCGCGCGGATGAAGTCGATGGCGGCATCGGTGTAGCGCTTCGTCAGGCCTTCCAGCACGGGGACGTTCGCCGCGATGTTTTTCTCCAGCGTCTGGTAGCCAGCCACCGGATCCGTGGCGGAGGGATTGCTCTGGATGAGGTCGACGCCGGAGTTGTAGTCGTGGGAAACATTGGTGCCGAGCCATTGATCGAAGCCATGCGCGAGCGGCAGGGCTTCGACGCTCATCTCGTTGGCCTTGCAGGGAGTGCCGAGGTGCCATTTCCCAAACATGGCGGTGGCGTAGCCGGAGTGCTTCAGGCCTTCGGCAAGGGTGATTTCATTCGGATGGAGATACTTTTTCGAATCCGGGCCGAGCACCCAGGAATCGAGACCGGAGCGGATCGGGTTCCGTCCGGTGAGCAGCGAGTAACGGGAAGCGCTGCAGGCGGAAGAGCCGCAGTAGAACTGGGGGAAGTTCAGCCCATCACGAACCAACTTGGAGAGATTCGGCGTGTGGATCGTCGGGTTTCCGGTGTGGGAAAAGTCGCCGTATCCCGCGTCATCGAGGAAGACGATGACGACGTTCGGCTTTTCCAGAGCGGGGCGGGCCACCAGCGATGACACAAGGGCGGCGGCGACGAGCAGGAGTGTTTTCACGGGGAATGGAACAGAGAGTAATCCGCACGGGAGCGTGGGGACTTGCTCATGAACTCCGGTTCACCGGAAATTTCCAGCGAAAGCGCTCACGGAGTCACATCCGGGATGGCCAGCGGGAAATTCGCGTTCGGGGAAACCTCGGACCTCAGGAACTTGATGGCGGCCTCGATGAGATCCTTCCGCGTGGCGGCAAGGTCGGTCTTCTCGCCACGATCCTTGATGATGTCATAAACTTCCCAGTCACCCGGCTTCTTGGTCATGAGGCCGGCACGGACGACCTTGAAATCCCCGATCCGCACGGCGACCTGGCCGCCGTATTCAGGATAGACCCAGACCATCGGCCTGTGGCTGGCGAGGGTGCCGGAGCCTGAAATGACCGGCCAGAGATCGTCGCCATCCAGTCCCTCCGGCGGCGTGAGATTCGCGGCGGCGCAGAGCGTGGGAAACCAGTCGGCGAAGTAACCGGGGGTGTCGTCGCTTTTTCCCGCTGCAACCTTTCCGGGAAAACGCGCGATCATCGGCACGCGGATGCCGCCTTCATAGACGCGGCCCTTGAAGCCTCGCAGATCGCCCTCGCTGTCGAAGAAGTCCGTGTCCGCGCCGCCGATGTGGAAGGGCGAGGTGGGCTTGCCCTCATGGGTCGCGCCGTTGTCGCTGGTGAAGATGACGAGGGTGTTCGAGCCGAATCCATTTTCCTCCAGAGCCTTCATCACCGCGCCGACGTGGCGGTCGAGATCGGAAATCATCGCCGCGTAGGCCGCACGTGGCCGGGGATGCGGAAGGTAGCTGCTTTCACCGCGATAGGGCTGCGTGTCCCACTCCCTCGGATACTCGTCGAGCCGGTCCTTTGGAGGATGCATCGCCACGTGGGGCTCGATGAAGGCAAGATAGAGAAAGAACGGCTTTTTCTCCGGTCGACTGGCCCGGCTGGTGATGAAATCGCGGGCCTCCTTCACCATCAGATCGGGGGCGTAGGTTTGACCGATGTAGTCCTCGGCCCGCACCTCGCCCTCCGGCTTCTGCGCGTTGCCGGGGATTGGCTTTTCGTTGATCAGGATCTGCTGGTCATTCCGCCACAAGAACTTCGGGTAATAGGAATGAGCGATTGACTGGCAGTTGTAGCCGAAGAACAGGTCGAAGCCCTGCTGGTTGGGATCGCCGGTGGAGCCGACCGGCCCGAGCCCCCATTTTCCGATCGCGGCGGTGTCATAGCCGGCCTTCTTGAAAACCTCCGCCATCGTCAGCGAGGAAGCTTCGATGGGAAGCTGGCCTTCCTTGTACTGCGGAAATTTCTTCGACGCCTGCATGTTTCCACGGATGTCAGCATGGCCGAGGTGCTTGCCGGTCATCAGGACGCAGCGGGCGGGCGCGCAGACGGGCGCGCCGGAGTAGTGCTGGGTGAAACGGGTGCCCTCCGCCGCCAGTCGGTCGATGTTCGGCGTGTGGATCTTTTTCTGCCCGTAGCAGCCGAGTTCCCCATAGCCGAGGTCGTCGGCCAGGATGAACACGATGTTCGGAGGGGTCGCGGCGCAGGCCAACTGGGCCAGGAAGATCGCGACCAAGGAACTGAGAGACTTTTTCATGTGCACCAAAGGAACCGCTCCACTACGCGGCGGCCTCACCCATGTTGCAAGCGTCCGGAGCGGAAGCGCCGGACCACCGTGCATTTCCACCGGACAAGCCAGATTTCGACGGAAATTCTTGACACCTGAGCCAGCCCATTGCTTTCTTCCTGCCCGCCGCAAGGCAATGCACCCGTAGCTCAATTGGATAGAGCGTCTGACTACGAATCAGAAGGTTAGGGGTTCGAGTCCCTTCGGGTGTACCACTTCCGGTAGACCGTTTTCCCGTGATTGGCATCGGGGCGTAGCGCAGCCTGGTAGCGCGCTTCGTTCGGGACGGGTTCCGGGAGTTTTCCCGATTCCTCCCAAGTGCTCAAACCGTTGATTTCCAGCACTTTCCGGTTTTGCCCGTCATCCCGAATTTGCCTGAAAAAGCCCATTTTTTCAGCACGACCGGATAAAGAGACCGGATAAAATTCAGGGTCTAGAAATCGAGCTTATGAGCGGATCGAGAGCACGGAAGCCGGAACATCATTCACCGCCTAGGCGTCTACGCTCGGGCGGAACTCCTGCCTTCTTCCTGACCTTCTTTCTAGCCTGAGCCGCAATTTCCTCAAAGCTGGTTCCGAGCGAGTCGGCCCAGTCGATCCAGAAGCCGAGCGCGGGGATTCTTTCGCCAGCCTCGGCACGTTTCAGCGCTGCCCTGTCCAAATCGCTGGCCCGGGCAAGTTCATTCAAATTGACCCCCATGCTTTCCCGGCGAGACTTCAGCAGATCCGCCATGCATTTCGTCATTTCTTCTGCACCTTCGCTTGGCACGTCTTGATCATGGATGGAATGCGGCTTCCTAGAAACATGCGGAATTACCGTGCTGATTCGCACATTTTTTAAAACTTCGAGATTGACAAAAGAGACGACATTTCGGACTCATAACGTGGTATGAGAACTTTATCTCTAGTGTTTTCCTTGGCCGGTTTGGCATTCCCACTATCTGCCCAATCCATTAAGGCACCTCCGCAAGTTTTGAAAAGACCTCCAGAAATAGAGGCCGAAATCCAAAGGCTCGGGCGCTTTCCCCTGTTTGATTTGAATCGAGATGGTTGGGATGATATTTGGCTCAGCATATTCCCCAAGGTAGATACCAAACGCCCAACTGATGATTCGGACGGCGACGGAAGGTCGAACTTTGAGGAAATGCTAGATCATCAAGACCCATTCAGAGTCAATAAGCCGATGAGGGAGTTGACGCCAGCGCAAATTGAGGCGCAGAAAAAGGCGGCAGCAATTGCGCGTCAGGTTAGCGACAAGAAAAAATTCCACAGTTTTCAGACTTTACTTCAGTCACGAGGAGTACTCACGAAAGCGCTTCCAATCGAGGATGAAACGCCCAAGCAGCAGGTTCCCAAGCGCCTTCCTGACCCTGCTCCCGACGTAGTGCAACCCGATCCAGAGACCTCATGCATTGACGGCTCCATTTTAGACATATTACTCAATCCAAGTGTGCTTTTGAGCACTACATTGGATCCGGCTTTACCAAGAATTCTTGCTATGGAAAGGCTTTCAAATGGAAACGTTTTATTAGCTTGGGAAGGATCAGCGGATAAACTCTATTCTGTCGAATGGTCTGATGACTTGATGGATTGGGAAGGCGGCTCGATCAACTTACCAACTGTAAATGGAATCGGCACTTGGGGCCAAGTTTCAAGATCACCAAAGCGCTTCTATCGAGTTGTTGAAGATTCCGATTATGAAACCACAATAAGTGATCCGCTTGGTGGGAATGGGGTAACGACTTTCGGCGGAACCCTTACCTTTAGCAGCACGGGAAGCACAGCAAGCAACATTGCCACTGTGGTCACCAATCTGCCAGACGGAATGAATCCCATGCTTGTTGAGCTACTTATCGATGGACAACATTATGGATATTTCGAAGGGGAAGACGGCACATATACCTGTTATGTTTCCTCTGAGGATATTACGCGTGGCCCTCATACTGCATACGCTAGGATTGTGGCTGATTATGAAACGACGCCAAGCCCATTCAGCCCAGCCCTTCCGTCTGCTGGAGTTCTTCGCAGTCCGGAAACAACATTCGAGAACGCGCATCCATTAATTACAGGCGTTCGTCTCAGCGAACTAGAAATCAATGGTGGCGATTCCACGTCGCCGACAACAACGACGCTCTCGGTTGAATATCCAGAGTTTGGAGGCTATGGCGGCATTTATCCTTTGGACTACGCATTCAGGCTTGAGGATGAAAGCGGTAATATTGTTAGGGAATGGACTGGCTCAGTTCCGAGCCTAGACGCCGGTCAACTCGATATAGAATGGGACGGAACTGATCAAAATGGAGCAACTCTTCCTGCTGGTCCCTACTACATGAATTTCTTTTTTAGTGAAGCATCAGATTCATTGTTTGGGGGACCCATCTTGATTAAAAATGGGGAAATGCCAATGAAAGTATTGGCAATTGCCGAGACTCTAAAATCAGTAGTCAAGGAAAAATGGACACCTGATAAATATGAGACTTATTTCCCTTTGTGGAGATTAGATTTCACAACATCAGGCTTTCCAACAAGTGTATTGCAATCTTGGGGGCCTTGGGGTGAGCTTAAGTACGGCCCAAACGCGATTCTCACAAGTTTCCAGGAAGGAGTCGGGAAATCGCCCAAGGCGCATCTGGATTTCTGGGAGCCATACAATATAAATAACAGCCGTTCGACCAGCTGGGCTAAAAACAAAGCAACCCCTGCAAACGATTTCCTCACCAGTAATCCGTTCAACGACTACGATCTTGGAATGTTGATTGGACATGGAGTCGCGAGCACTGGCGGAAACTATACCAAGGCTGATGGAATGCCCGGGACTAAACCGCCACAGCATTACTTTCCAATTGTCAGTAATCCGAAAAGCGGAGCGACCGTATGGATCGAAAGCGCCAATATGACTGAGAAATACGGCGCGCGAGGGCGGCTGAAATGGATGTTCATTGCAACCTGCAATTTCTTCCGCGTCGGGGCACATGAAGACGGAACCCATGATATTTTCGATGCGATGGTCACAGCAGGAACGCTACCAATGGGCGATGGCCTTCACGTGCTTTGCGGCTATACCACTTCGATTGATCTGGGCAAGGATTTGGGCGACGCTCTTTCAAGAGGGCTATTGCAAGCTGATAGTAACTTTCCGAATATGACTGTTGTACAGGCATGGAATTACGCGTGGACCAATTCGAGCAACAGCAAGGCAGTAGACGGGAAAGGTAATGCAAAGCAGATTCGAAATGCCCGCTCCGTCTACTGGCCGGAGTGTGAGGGCGACACCATCATGAAGGTGCCGAATGAAAACATTACAAACCCCGCTGCTCCCTACAACCAGGGACGATTGAAAAAAACTGACTCAAAATTTCCATGAGATTATCTATCATCACAGTCTTTTCGGTTTTGCCATTATCTGCTGAGCCTTCTCGACCTTCTGTCAGCCTTATTCCCCAGAGAGAAATGGGGGTTCGTGCGGTAGTGGGATTTAAGGAAATTATATGGAGAACAGATTGTGAATGGTTCACCAAGCCTGCTCCGGTTTGCAAGGTGACCAATAAGCTAATGGATGTATCTAAGATTCACGAACAGGCTCAGCTAGCTGGGATGAGTCCTGTTTGGAACAAAGCTGCGGAGGAGCAATTCGGCTCCAGATCAGAAGGGGCGTTCTATTACCTAGGACCACAAGTAAATCATTTTTGTAAGGTCGCTAGCGGCAGCCCTAAAATCGGCAGATTTCATTTTTGTATCGCGCCGTATGATCGTTTCGAACGTGATAAGGACGAAGATCCTATTCTTAAACCACTTCCTAGCAAGGAACAGGCGGTTGCAATCAGCCAAGAGTGGATGAAAAAGCTCGGAATTGATGAAGAACTTTTGTATAGACATGGAAGCGGACCAGATGGATTCGATGTGCTCTTCCGCATTGATCTTGAAAGCGGATTCAGCCCTAAAACCAAAAAAATCCAAGGATTTGATTATGGCATGACCCTAAATTTCTCTCAACAGATCGGGGGGTTGTCTACTTTTTGGACCCATGATGGCGGAACGCTGGAATGCCAAATCGCCGATGGTGGCGAGTTCAGCACGATGCGGGGTAGTCTGACTGCATGGGAAAAAATCGGAGATTACCCGGTGCTTGGAAGAGCAGAGATCGAAAAGGCGCTTCGGGAAGGTTTCGCTTGGAGTGTTGAGCCCTTAGATTGTGATACCTTGACTATCAGCCGAATCAGTCTGGAAGCCTTCCATTTCCGCCCGCAGAGCCCTCAAAAGGATTTCCCGCTTATTTACAGATTGGATTGTAGTGCCCAAGGAGGCCAGAGCAATGGCCAGACGGCCACGATCTACATGCCCGCACTCAAGCAACAACGGGACAAGTATGGACCTTTACCCGCAAAACCTCTGGATGGTCCACCACCTGGCTCAAAGCCTATGGTCCCTCCTTTTCTGAAGACGCCACAAAAATAATTCCCAAGTTCAGGCAACTTTAGACCACCGGCACCAAAGCCCAATGCTGGCGCTGCGGCTTGGGGGCCTTCGCTGGCATTTCGTCGCTTGGTCCCGGTTGATCAGCTAGGACTCGGGCCGAACCCTGGCAATGAGCTCGTCGGGCCTGCACTCTCCATACGGCTTGCCACCAGAACCCAGGCCGGGAGTCCATCCGTGAAGGATCGTATTTTCTACGACCGCCTCGATCATCCGACGACGTTCGTGATAGTCGCGGTTTCCCTTCCATCCGAACGCATCACGCAAAGCGCGGGAGACGCTGGCAAACAGCGATTCGACCTGGATCTGTGAAACCCTGGTCCAGTCCCAGCACTTGCCGAATCCGGCCCATAGACGCCATCGCTTGAATGCCTTTGGACGTTCCTTCGAAAGATACTTGGCAAGGTAGGCAGTCCGCTCCTTGGGAATCCTCATCACGTGAATGCGGCCCCAGCCCGAACGCTTTGAGAGTTGGCGGCATTGGTCCACGTCGATTCGCTTGTTGGTGATGAGATGAACATGCAGGCCGTGCTCTTTGTGCAGCTCGAACACTCGCAGCCCGCAGGCTTCTGGCCATCGGCGCCGGATCAGGGTAAGCAGGTGATTCCACTTTTTCCGGGTAGCCACCAGGTCGAGGACTTCCGCAAACGTGAAGGTCCAGAGGTAGAGTCTGCCCTGCTTGGCGAGTCGATCACATGAGAGGAGAAAAGCAGCTTCGCTTTTGGTCATTTGGCAGCGCTGTTGAGTTGTTCATGGTAATGACAAGGTTAGAAGGGCGGTGCGGGCACGCGCTACGCGCGTATCCCGCATCCGCCCTTCTGGCCTTTGGTTTACAATGGAATCACCTCCCGGTTCGTGTCCAAGAGGCCCGAGGTTTTTCCCTTTTCCCGTCCGAGTGTGACCAGTGGGAAGGCGTATCGCTTGCCCTTCTCCCAGGGGATTTTCACGGTGGAAGGATCGGTCACAGTTGGCGGAACACTTTGGAAAACGGTTATGGAGTCCAGCCCGTTCGCCCCGCTGATTTCGATCAGATGGCGAGCCGTCACTTTGCCCTTTGCCTTGCCATCCACTGTATCGACGAACTCACGCTTTCCGACGTGACTAGCCCGGTATTCGGCAACGATATACAGCTCGCCATCGAGTAGGCGTTCGAGAAGCTGCTTTTCAGTGGCGGCGCTCATGCGCCCCTCCTTTCAATGCCGCCAGTCGTTTCCTTGAGAAAGCGCCGGATTTCCTCGATCGCGTAGAGCGGCCGACGAGTGGCGCGGGATGGTCGAAGCAGTCCGCGAATGGCGAGACGGTCGACGGTTACAGGACTCACCCCCAACGCTTGGGCAGCTTCCTTGCGGGAGAGCGCGAGCTTGGGGCCTTCATTGTTTGGTTGAGCATTGTTCATGCGTCCCGAGGATGCCCCCGGCAGACGTGAGAAAATACCCCATCGCCTCAGCTCGCCTCTGGGGTATTCAAGGCAGCTTTGACAGGCCGCCCCGAAGAACGCAGACGCATATTGAGAGATTTACAGACAGCTTCCGTTCGCTTGATCGTGCCCGCCCGCTGACTACCGAGCATCGCGACAAGGAAGCGGTGGACATCGTGCACAGAAGAACAGCGAAGACGCAAAAGTGGTCCGAACGCGGCAATCAACTGATATGCGCTTGTTCTAGT
>JANOBS010000069.1:0-51554 GCA_031411755.1 Luteolibacter sp.
CCACCGTCAAGGCGGGGTAGTAATGGCCATCCTGAGCGCGGGGAATGGTGACCTCGCCGCCAGAGACGTCTTGCATGGGCATGATGTCGCTGCCGGTGGAAGACGCCGTCGCTGAGATACACCGCGCCGCCGGGTTCGTAGCAAATGGAGTTGGTCTCGTGGTGCGAGTCGGCCGCGTCGAGGCCGTGCAGCATGCGTTCCTTCCAATCCGCCTTGCCGTCGCCGTCGGTATCGCGGATCCACCAGAGGTCGGGCGACTGCATGACGAGGACACCATCCTTGTAAAACTGGAAGCCAGTCGGGCAGTTCAGGCCGTCGGCGAAGGTCGTAATCTTGGCGGCCTTGCCGGTCTTCGGGTCGAGATCGACGACCAGCAGCTTGTCGAAATTCTTCGTCGTCGGCGTCGTCTCCGGATACGTCGGCCAGGCTGCGATCCAGAGACGACCCTTGGTGTCGAAGTTCATCTGCACCGGATTGACCAGCTCGGGAAAGGTCTCCTCGGACGCGACCAACTCGACCTTGCAGTGTTCGGGCAGGGTCAGGTACTTGATGGCTTCCTCACCACTGACGTAGGGCACCGCCTCCTTGCGGTTTGGCGGGGTGAGATCGACGGATGGAAGGTTGTCATCCTTGAGCTCCAGCGTGCCGCCTTTCGCCACCGCCCAGACGAGCTTGTCGCGATTGGCGGTCTTCACGTCGCGCTGGGCCATTTCCTGTCCGAGAATGAAGGCATTCGTCACGCCTTCATAGGCGATGCGCGAGCGACCACCATAGATGTTGTATTGATCGACGGTGCGGTAGCGGTGGTGCCACTGGACATTCTTCTCAAGCACCGCGTCACGGATCTTCGCGACCTGCGGATCGCTCGTGACGTAGGCGTCCTGACCGAAGAGTTCCTTGAACTGCACCGGAGCCAGCGCACGATCGCCATCATCGTTCAGATGGATGCCGTTCATCGTCAGCGGCTGCTTGGCCTTGGCGTAGAGCTCTTTCGATGGGTTGAAGAGATCGATGAACGGAACGCCCTTCGCCTTCGCGACCTCGGCCATCGCCTGGGTGTAAAGCGCGATGTTCTTGTTGTTGGCCTCGCCGTCCGGGAAGTTAGGGCTCTTGAGGTTTTCCTGCGCGATCGGAGAAAGCAGCACCACCCGTGGCGCACCGTGGCCACTGTAGTTGGCAGCGAGCTGTTTCGTCAGATAGTCGCCGATCTCCTTCTTGAAGTTGTCCAATCCTTCCGGTCCGTGGAAGGACTCGTTGAAACCCCAGTAGGCAAGAATCACGTCCGCGCCGAAATCCGTTCCGGCCTTGTAGATGATTCCGGGTTTCACCGTGGTGTCGCCCTTCTTCATCGAGAGGAAATACTCGATCGGCGGAACATCGTCCGAACGCGGATGGAGGTTCACCTCATCGGCCGCGAAGCCAAAGTTCCGGATCGTCAGGTCGAGGTCCGGGTAGGACTTGTAAATCAGGGCTTCCAGCCAGGCGTGGTGCTGTTGGCGATCCGCCAGACCGCTGCCGACGATGGCGATGTTGTCGCCTTTCTTCAGTTGAAGCAGGGCCTCCGCCGCCCTGGCGGACGAGGACAGGGACAGGAGCGCCAAACAAAGGCCGGACCGAAGGAAGCGATGGAAACTCATGATGATGGATCTGGAGAAATTCGTCCGTGTAACGGATTGTTGTCGTTCTACTGCGCTCAAGCGGCGGAATCTTGCAACGCGGCCCAGCTTTCTGTCCGAAAGTGTCGCAAACCGACCGCCGGGCTGTCTGAAAAAGCATCCCCGCCGGGAATCGAACCCAGATCTAGAGTTTAGGAAACGCTTGTTCTATCCGTTGAACTACGGGGACGGCTGGGCGCGACGCTACCGGTCGATTTCCCGGAGGGCAAGCCTGCGAAGGGGCTTGTTTGGGGTCACGCAACCTCACCGCAGCAAACAGCCGCACAATTGGATTCGAGCACGGTCCCAAGCGGGACTCCACCTTTGGATTGCCCGGCGGGCATCGGAATGAGACGGCAAGGCGGAACCAGGCGACGGCGCTTACGGCGTCAACAGTCACAGTAAAATCTGCGTCGGCGTCAGGACGATTTCCTGAGTTCCACCATGGATTCGGCGAGTCCTTTGCCGACACCGCCGAGGATTTTCGCCGAGCCGAGGTAGTGGAACTCGAAGTTGGAAATTCCCTTTTCAAGAATCTGCCGTTCGCGGTCGCTGAGGCCTTCCTTTCGCAACTTCTCCAATGCGGCCTTTTCCTCCGCGGAATTCAGCTTGCCGTCGGTGGCCGACTTTTTGGCCTTCTGCTTGATGGCGTCGTCCTTCGCTTTTGCCACGCTCAGTTCGAGATCCCAGTACTTTTCCGATCGCATCGCCGCAACGTTGCCCTTGAACTCCGGCAACTTTGCCGGCGCCGCCATGGCATCGCGGAAATTCTGGTGGGTCGCCTTGTAGCGCTGCTGGTCAGGACCATACTCGGAAGTAGGACCGCCAACGCCCAGCACTCCGATGACGAAGGGTAGCTTGGGCGTGTTCAGGTCCTTTCGCACATCGCGGATGAAGTGGGCCATCGCGGTGCTGTAGGCGTCATATCCACCGGGCTTGTCACGATTCGGATAAGTGCTGCCGTCCACGAGGTCGTTCCAGCCCTGGAACCACACGAAACCGGCCAGCTCGTAGCCCTGCGCGGCATCGTATTCGGGCACCACACGCTTGAGGTCGCCGAGCACTTTTTTCACATGCTCGACCATGAGGCGGTAGTAGACACCCGTTTCCTTCGCCTTGTCGGCTTTGGCAGCTTCGGGATCCTTGCCCTTCTTCTTGAGGTCCGCGAGCTGTGATTCATTGAACTCGTAGGGCCCCGCGCTCGGCGAGCGGAAGTCCGTGCTCAAGCTCTTGCCACCCCATGCGGTCTTGATGAGCAGGATGGGAGCATCCGTGGACTTCTCCATGTAAATGCCGAACGTGAACTCCGGACCAATCTTCGGGCCGTTCTGGCTCGCACCAAAGCCCGCGGTCAGCTTGCCGGTCTGTTCGGTCATGTCATCGGACCCGCAGCCGATGGAGGAAATCCAAACCCGCTTGCAGGTTTTTGGAGTGCCATCGGCGTTCTGCATGTCGGCCAGCATCGGCTTGGTGGCCGGGTCCATGCCGATGTGCTCGAAGGTGCTTACCTTGGCATGGCCCTGCATGTTCGACTGCCCGGCGAGGATGTAAACCTGCAGCGGTTTCGCCTGAAGCTGGGCCGGAAGAAGGAGCAGGGTGAGCGGGAGAAGAATCCGATGGGAGAGGGCACGCATGGGTTTCATGGCGGGGTCTGCGGGGAGGGCGAAGGAATGTCGAGGCATGATCAAGCAGATGCGATTCTCAGTTGAGCGAGCGCAACTCGACGGTGCCGGTGGAGGTCTCGATGGACTTCATCAGGGTGCGGAGCTGATCGACGAGTGGCTCCGGCTTGCCCTTGGCTTGCGCGATCAATTGCTTTTCGACCTCCTGCAGCTTGGGCAGGAGTGGTTTCGCGGAGGCTCCATACATTCCGATGATTTCAAAGATGCGCGGGGCCCGCTTGCCGCTGCCCCAGCGATCGAGCTCCAGCAGTTGCAGGCTCAGCTCCATGCCTTCGCGGATGTGGTTCTTGGCGAAGATCTCACAGCCCTTGAGTCGGATGCCGTCGGCAAACATTTCACCGCTCGGCGCGGGTTTGACGATGGCCTCGTGGATGGCGGGCAGCAGCGGCTTGATCTCGTCGTAGCTGAGACGCTGGTAAATGCCGGCGATCTCACCGCGCGCGCGGCCGTCCTGGTTCTGCAAGCCGCGTGCGACGGCCTTGCGGAGCAGATCCTTGTCCACGCCGTCGACGGATTTGGCGAGCATCTTGCTGAAGACCGAGGAGCACAAGAAACGCTGCTCCATACCGCGCGGGTCTTCGGGCGTGGGGCCTTTGACGAGACGCTCCAGCATTTCCGGCAGTGCGACCATGGCGGGTGCTCCGATCGCCGCGAGGGCATTGGCGGAGCGGATGCGGAGCCAGAGGTCGGGCTCGTTGAAGGTTTTCCGAAGTGCGGGGACGGCCGGTGCAGCGGCCCCCTTGAGCATTTCGAGCGCCTGGCAGGCACCGACGCGTTCATCGAGCTTCGAGGAAGCGAGCAGGGCGACGATCGCGTTGAGCGGCGGAGTCTTTCGGGCAGCCAACTCTTCCGCAGCGCGGCCGCGGACGATCGGCGACCAGGATCCGAGGCGGGTGAGCAGTTCGGCTTCGGTGAGTTTCTGATAGAAACTCTTGCGGTCCTTGTTGTTCCTGCCGCGGCCGTCGAGGATGAGTCCCTGCGCTTGGGCTGCGGTCAATTGCGGGGTGATGGCAGGCTTCTTGCCGGTGAGAACGAGCTTTTTCATCGGCAGTGCGTAGGCCAGCAGATAGGCACCGGTGCAGTCCCAATTGGCGTAAGAGTCATTGGCCGGCTCGGGCGGGCCGAGGTGGACGAAGGTGCCGTCCGGGCGGCGGGCGAGGTCGAAGTACCATGCGCCGAATTCCTTCATCCAGGCACCGGTGGCCTGCGGGCCGGACTGGGCCACGCTGGGCAGCGACCAGAGGACGTTGAAAAAGTTTCCGGTGTGCCCGCAGTCGCGCTCGGCCCCGTGGGAGGCGACGCTCATGCGGGAGAAGAATTCCGCGCCCTTGGCCTCGCCGAGGACGTTGAAAAGGACCGAGGCCATGCCGCATTTGCCGTTGTCCTCGTGGGTCTGATACCAAGGCTCGTGGTCGCCGTAGGGGATGGCTCCCTTGCCGATGTAGAAGCGCATCAGGCGCGCGCTGAGTTCGATGGCCTTGTCGACTGCCGGGTCCTTCACGCCGGCATCGCGGGCCATGACGAGTGAAATGGTAAGTGGCAGTCCGGGGGCGTTCATCATGCCGTAGCCGTTGAGCAGGCCGTCGGGCCGGGCGAACTTGTGGCCCCATGAGCCAACGCCGCTTTGGCCGTTGGAGGCCTCCAGTGCAAGCCGCTTCAGACCGGGGAGGACGCTGGTGTCTCCAGTGGTCGTCACGTATTCGGACAGCAGGATCATGACGTAGCCATAGTACCAGGTCGCCATGCTTTCGGCCGAAAAGCCTGATGCCCACTGAGCCTCCCTCTTCACCAGAGGCAAGTGCGCGGGGTCGCCATTGGCGAGGAGGGCGAGGGCGTTCAGCGAGCGCGTGATCGGGTTCTGTTTCCGCTCATAGGTGGGATCCGCCATGCGTGCGGCGAGGACCTTGATGCCCTGGTCGAGGATGCGCTTGGACTTCGTACAGCCATACGGAGCGGTCGGGCTGTAGGTTCCGAGGACGGGAAGTTTCACGATGACATTCTCCGTCTGACCCGCCCGCCAGCGGGTGAGGGCGAGCTTGCCTCCTCCTGCGTCAGATTCCGCCGTCGTCAGGGCCATGCCCATCTCGGTGCGGGGGTCGAAGGAAAACGGCTTGCCGCCTGCGCCGAGGAGGACATCGCCCACCGCGAGGACGCCATCAGCGGGTGATCCCTTATCGACCTTGGTGATGGAAATCTGCCGCGCATCGGTGGTCACGAACTTGTCGCAGAACATCCAACCGCGTGCCCCGGTGGCCCCGAGATTCCAGTCGTGGGAGGCCCCCGCAGGGATGGCATCGCCTTTCGTGAAATCAGGCAGGGTCATCTTGACCGGCTTTCCCGCCGCTGCGGCTGGCTGCACCAGCATCGCCGCGAAGGCCAGGGAGGAGAGGATCGTGACGAAGTTCGATTTGGTGGTCATGAGGAAAAAAGGAGCCCGCGTCATACGGGCTGGGTCGCTGGAGATCTATCGCAACTTTAGGGACCCTCCTGCCGATTAAATCACCCGAGTGGCGAACTTTGGGGGATCGACAAGCCCAGGAAGTCCGCGAATATCGTCTTCATGAAGCTCTGTCGCGTCCTGCGCCCGATCCTGGCACTCTCCGCCTTTCTCCCCTCCCCCGCGCTGGCGGCGGAGACGGAGGTCATCGACTGCCACGTTCATCTATGGTCGCTCGCCCGACCGGAAGGCGTCCGCTGGATCAAGAAGGATGACCCGGTGCTCTTCCGCGACTTCCTCCCGAAGGATCACGAGGCGATCGCCAAAGCCAACGGAGTCAGTGGGATCGTGCTGGTCCAGGCCGGCCAGAGCCTGCCGGACAACCAGTGGAACCTCGACATCACCGCCCACAATCCAAAACTCTATCGCGGGCTGGTCGGCAACCTTTCCGAGGTGATCGGGACCGACGGCTTCAAGCCCCTCTTCAACCAGCTCTGCAAGGACCCGCGCTACCTCGGTTACCGCCTCTCCGGGCGCTATCAGGAGGGCCTGAGCGAGGCCCTTTACCGCGATCTGGAGCTCACCGCAGAGGCAGGAAAGAGCGTCGATTTCCTCATCGGTGGATACTCGTTGAAGGAGGTGGACACCATCGCCAAGCGGGTGCCAAAGCTGCGGATCATCCTCGATCATCTCGGCAACCTCCGGCTTGACGGAAAGGCGCTCGATCCCTTGTGGGTGGAGGATTTCCGGACCGTGGCGAAGAACCCGAACGTCCACAGCAAGGTCTCGGCCCTCTTCGGTCGCGTCGAGAAACAGCCCGCGCCCAAGGACCTCGATTTCTACAAGCCGATCCTCGATCTGGCCTTCGAAGCTTTCGGCGAGGATCGGCTGATTTTCGGCAGCGACTGGCCGGTGAGCGAAGCCACCGGCGACTACGCCTCAGTTCTGGCCCTGACCCGAGCCTACTTCGCCACGAAAGGTCCCGAGGTCAGCGAAAAGCTGTTCCATCGAAATGCAGTGAAGTTCTACGCCATTCCGGCAAGCCACTGAATCGGTGTCTTCACCCCTCCGCCTTCGGCACGTTCGGCGCGGGGGCGGCCATCCACTTGGGGGCCTTCGGGGTGACGTCGGCGTAGATGGCCACGAAGGCCATGCCGATGAGCCCGACGCTGCCGGCGTATCCGACGGTGAAAGCGGTCGTCATCCAGACGACGAAGGGCGTGAAGACCAACATACCGACGATCATCCAGCTCGGCTTCACCTCATAGGCATGGACGACGAGGCGCAGGCGGGAGCGCGCGAGCGAAAGCCCGAGCAGGGTGTAGCAGAAAATCGATCCGATCGCGCTGAGATGATACCAGAATCCGCAGCCCTTCTCTTGGGCGGCAGACGCGGCCAGCGGCACTGAACAGGCTGCGCCGCACGAAAGGATGAACAGCAGCATGATGCCGATGCGCGCGCCGAGGCCCTTGAATGAGGAAGCTCCGATCGCCCCCGCGCAGAGGATGGCGGAACCGCCGAGAATGCTGAGTGAGCAGGACGCTTCCCGCCACCACTCGATGCTCCCTAACAGATAGCGGACGACCACATACGGCAGGAGTGAAATGAAGGTCAGCGAGCAAAGTCCCCAGAGCGTGAAAAATTTCCCGAGCACCACCTTCCAGCGGTCGAGGTGGGTCAGCAGGAGCAGCTCATGGTTTCCCTCCTCCAGCTCCTGCCCCATCAGGATCAGGCCTCCCAGCGGCATGATCACCAGACAGATGGCGGTCACCACCATCCAGAACAGGCCGGAGGTGCCGAGCAGGCCGAAGTTCATCATGCCGACATATTCGGTGTATTCGCTGATGTCCCCGGTCTGGAATTCCGCCGCCATCGCGATCACCGCGAGGAGCTGGATGCCGAGGAAGGGATAGACGAAACTGCCGCGACGCAGGTTTTGCCGAAGCTCCTTGACGGTCATCGGGCCGAAGCGCTCCGGCAGATCGTGTTCCCAGTACTTCTCCACGCGCGCAGCCTCCCATGTTCCGTGTCGTCGGGCAAGCACGCTGGACGTGCCTGAAATCCGGGCTAATCTTCCGCCATGTCCCGCGAAGCGCTCAATGTCCTCGGCACCCAGCTCCAGACCTGCTCGATCGAGCCGCTGACCGGGTGGTTTCGCGATGGCTGTTGCCGGACGGGAAAGGGCGACGGCGGAGTCCATGTCATCTGCTCGAGGGTGTCGGATCGTTTCCTGGAGTTTTCGAAACTGCGCGGCAACGACCTCAGCACGCCACGACCCGAGTATGGATTTCCCGGACTGAAAGCAGGCGATCGCTGGTGCCTCTGCGCCCAGCGCTGGGTGGAGGCCTTCGAGGCGGGATTCGCCCCGCAAGTGGTCCTGGAAGCCACCCACGAATCCGCCCTAGAATTCGCCGATCTCGCCGACCTGAAAAAGCACGCGGTGCTGTGAGATTCACAACTGCCCCGGTGCCTTGAGCGACTCTAGCGGGGTGCGGCGATAATTGAGGGCGAAGAGGCGGATAAGCAGTTCGTCACAAGGAGAGTGGGCGTCTCGCCCACTTGAACTCTCTCCACTCGTGGGCGGGACGCCCACGCCCCTTGGCTCTGACGACCCGCCCGAAGCAGGATTCCAGAAACCAGGCTAGCCGCCTGTTCCCCTCTAGGAAATCAAAGCGGCTCCTCAACTCGCACGCGTCCCTTGAAATGGTGCACGTTCCTGAATCCTAGATTCTTCAGCATCGCGATCACCTCCGGGAATTTCTGCGCGACGTGATCCGGATGATGCGAATCGCTGCCGAGGGTGAGTTTCACTCCCAGTTCTGATGCCCAACCGAGAATCGTGGGGGCGGGATGAACTTCGTAAAGCTGTTTGATCAGCCCGCTGGTGTTCACTTCCAGGCAAGTGTCGCTTTCCACCGCCGCCTCCAGCATGGCGCGGATCGGACCTTCCAGCGCCTCGGGCTCGAAGGGCGGGATGGTGCCGTAGATGCGGATGAGATCGGGATGGGCGATGGAGTCGTAGCGCTTCGTCCGCAGCGCCCGGGCGACTTGGTGGAAGTAGGCGGCGGCGATTTGCTCCGGTCCTCCCTGGGCGAGCAGCCAGGCTCTGAATCCAGGAAGCTGGTGGTGCAGCGAGCCGAGCACGAAGTCGAAGGGCTCCGTATCGATCAGTTCCCAGAAGCCATGCAGCTCGCGTTCATCCGGGTAGTACTCGCCCTCGATCCCATATCGCACCTCGACTCCCAGCTCGCGCCCAAGATGCGCGGCCTCCGCGACGAGATCGCGATACTCGGGCAGCTCAGCAAGGGTCATCCGGATGCCCTGACCGCGAAAAATCGCCTCGTTTTCCATCGGCGCATGGCAGGTGAAGGTCATCATGCCCACTCCCCGCTCCGCCGCCGCCCGGACGTAATCGGATGGATGGCCCATGGCGTGGCCGCAGAGGTAGGTGTGCATGTGGCAGTCGACGATCACGCCGGAAGACTTGACCAAAATACCTGCGGGTCAACTGCAACCCGCACGCCCGGAAATCTCCCCAACCCGCCTGACCGGGCATCGCCAGATCACCGACGCCTGGTTGGCTGAGCTGGCGCGGCGAAAGGGCGGCAAGCTCGTGACCCTCGACGAGGCGCTCTACGTGCTGTGGCCGGACGTAACCTTCCTGGTTCCAGTGTGAAGCGGACTCACCAGGTGCGGACGGCTTCCGTGCCGCCTTTGCCATCGCGACCGAGAGAGTAAACCAACACGCGGCGACCTTTCACGGGAACAGAGCTACCGCTGTTCGCCGGAGGAGTCAGGGCTTCGTCGTAGTCGCCGTCGAGGATGATCTGATAAGGATTTCCCCAAGGATCCCTGAGCTCGGAAAGACCTGACGGAAGCGGGTTCATTCCTCCTTTCCCACCTTTTCCGGAACGCCCGATGAAGAACTGAATCCCCTTCGGATTCTGAGGTGCCGGACCGGGCTCCTTGCCCATCACGACCGAGAGAACCTGCTGACCTTCCGGCCCGGAGGTGTCGAACACGACATCGCGCGACATCTTCGTCGAGACTGGCTCCGGCAGGGCCCCATACTCGAAGTAAAACTGATTGATGGAATTTTCCAAATCGGTTGCCGTCGCCAATGTTGAGACTTTCTTCGCCCGATTGATGGCCGCGCTGCCACCCGCGAAACCTGCCAAGGCGAGGACTACAATTAGCGGGATGACAACAACCAACGCAATTGCGACCCACGCGACGGCAGGGAGGCCCTTTTTCCGGGGAAGGCCCGGTGGCAGAGGAGGCGGGGACATGGACATGGTGAACCGAACTTACCGATCACTCCCAGAGGGTTCCAGTTGGAAAATCACTTCGCCGCCTGCTCGACGGTTTCGATCACATATCGGGAATGGAGGATGGTGCCGAGGTTGAGCGGGTGGTGGATCAGCGTTTCCTCATACTCGGTCTTAAGCTTCTCGTCGTGGTAGTTCTGGGCCAGAACGATGCCGGCAATCAGCGGATGGTTGTCCTTTCCGGAAATGAAAACCGGCCCGCCACTGTCTCCGGCGAAGGTCGTGAAATCGCCGAGAAACGTGGGGTGGGATGCCACCGGCAGCATCGGTGGACTGGAAATGATTCCCTGCCTCGCCACAGGAAATCCGGCGCCGTTCGCCTCGAAACGCTGCGGGTAGGTCAGCACGAACAAAGGGCTGCACACATGGACCTCGGAAGCCTTGAGCCGCTCGTCATCCGCCAGACGCGACAATGGCAGCACGGCCACCTCCACAGGCAACTGGGCGGTAAGCTTCAGCACGGCCACGTCCTGTTTCTCATGGCGCACCCACAGCGGCTTGTCGCCGGAGCGGATGGTCAGGGTGAAGTCACGCCTCACATAGCCTCCGTCCGGCTTTTTTTCACGAAGGACAAGGATCGCGGATTCGCCCTTGGTGCGCTCGAGGGTATGGGCGGTGGTGACGAGATAGATCGCCTTGTCCGGCTCCTCCCTTTTCACGAGAAAGCAGGTCGAGGTGGAGTCGGCGTGATAGAACTTGAAGGTGGCCTCCATGACCTCGGTGGCGAAGTCGTCGGCTTCCAACCGCAGGGCGGAAAGCAGGGCGAGCGCAAAAAGAAGTGGGCGGATCATGGGATGAAGTTGCATCTTACCTTCCGCCGCAGTGCCCTATTTCAAGAGCCGGCCCTCGTGACGAAATCAGTCCAACGCAGGATTCCGAGCGACGTAGACCGTGCTCTCGGAATCCCGCCCTAACAGGGGATTCGGGAACTTCACCACGTGGGCCTGCGGGGAATCGAAGACCTCGGCGAGGTGACTGAGGAAAGTTTCGTCAGGCGGGTCATCGGACCAGAGGGCGAAAACGCCGCCGGACCGCAACTGGGAAGCCAGCAGTCGCAGGCCCTCGATGCTGTAGAACGCGGCATTCCGCTCGTGCAGGAGATTCTGCGGCGAGTGGTCGATGTCGAGCAGCACGGCATGAAATTTCCGGCCGGGACGTTCGGGGTCGAAGCCCTGCTCCGGAGCTGCCGCGAGCGCGAAGAAATCGGCATGCACGAAGCGGCATCGCGCGTCGGCCGTGAGCACCGGCCCGAGCGGGACGAGACCGTCCCGATGCCACCCGATGACCGGAGCCAGCGTGTCGACGACGAGCATTTCCGAAACGCGGGCATCCCGAAGCGCGGCAACGGCGGTGTAGCCAAGCCCGAGTCCGCCGACGACGATGTCCAACGCCTCGCCCTCGACGGCCGCCAGCCCGAGATCCGCCAGCGCCTCCTCCACATCATGGAAGAGGCTGGACATGAGAAAGGCGTTTCCAAGCAGCACCTCGTAGACCACCAGGTCATCGAGCATGGCCATGCGTCGACGGCGCAGGATCAGATCGCCGAGGGGTGTCGGACGGAAATCGAGTTCTTCAAACAGCGGGGTCATGAACGGATGGGCCCAATGTGAAGGATGGGATGATCGCCTGCGACCAAACCGGCTTATTTTTTCTCCGAGTAGGTCGTCTGGATGGTGAGCGGCTCGCCGGACTTGCCGAAGAGGTTGATGGTCAGCATGCGTTTGCCCTCACTGTAGGAGAGAGTGGTCGAGCCCGTGCCATTCATGGTCATCGAGTTGCGGCTGGAGGAGCCGAGAGATAGCTTGGCGGCTTCGAGTTCGAAGAATTTCTCGACGACCTCCGAGGAATCGTTGGACTTCGCGGTGAACATGCCGGAGCTGTCGCCTCCGGTGGACTCGCTCTGGAACACGGCGACTTCTTCCGTCGCGCCTGGATAGTGGGGCACCCAGGCCGGGACCTTGGAAAGATCACCGCCGCCGAGCTGGGTGACCTTGCCATCGGCGTCCTTCACTGTGATGCGGCCGCTGGCGAGCTCGTCGTATTTCAAGGTGACTTGCTCACCGGTTTTCTTCACGCGGATGGTAACCTCGCCGGTGGCCTCGTTTTCCGAGACCTTCTCGATGTCGGGATTGACCTTGAGCATCATCTCCGCCGCCGCTTTTCCGGGATTGGACGCCATTCTGCCGACGGCCTTCACGCCCCAGAAGATGAAGACGGCCGCCACGATAATGCCGATCAGGATGATGCCGCCGCAGCCGATGCCGACCCAGGCCAGCGCGGGCATGCCCTTTTTCTTCACTTCGGATCCGGGGATTTGGGAATGCGGAGGCTGGCTCATGGTTCCTGAATTCTGACCCTCGAATCGCTGCGTCACAAGATCCGAATGTCGTTTGTTCTTGCGCGTGTGGCGTCGGATTCCGTGTTCTTTGGCTCCGCCTCCGCCGCATTTCCCACCACGGACCTTCATGCCCGACCGCCATGGCATCCTTCTCGTCGTCTCAGGCCCTTCCGGCTCCGGGAAAACCACGCTCTGCCGCCGGATCGCCAACGAGCGTGAGACGCACTACTCGATTTCCTGCACGACGCGTCCGCCGCGTCCGGGTGAGGAAAACGGGCGCGACTACCATTTCCTCCCGCCCGAGGAATTCAACCGCCGTGTGGAGGCCGGGGATTTCCTGGAGCATGCCAGCGTGCACGGCAACCACTACGGGACGCTGCGCTCGGAGGTCACCGGCTATCTTGCGAAGGGCATGGATGTGGTGATGGACATCGACGTGCAGGGGGCCGCGCAGGTCCGCACGTGTCCGGATCCGATGATCGCCGGTTCGCTGGTGGATCTGTTCGTGATGCCGCCGGACGAGGTGGAACTCCATGCGCGTCTGTCCGGTCGCGGCACCGACAGCGCGGAGGTCATCGCCCTGCGCATGCACAACGCGCTGGAGGAGATGAGCCACTGGCCGGAATACAGCTTCCGCTTGCTCTCCGGCACGCAGGAGGAAGATTACTTTCGTTTCAAGTCCCTGCTGATCGGCGAACGGCTGCGGGTTTCCAGACTTCTCCCATGAACATCCTCCTCGGCATCACCGGATCGATCGCTGCCTACAAGGCCGCCGACCTCGCCTCGCAACTGGTCAAGGCCGGCCACGAGGTCCACGTGGTGATGACGCGGACGGCCACCGAGTTCATCACGCCGCTGACGCTCCAGGTGCTGACCCGCCAGCCGGTGTTGGCGAGCCTGGAGGATGAGAAGCAATCGTGGAAACCGGGGCACATCGAACTCGCGGACCAGGCGGAGCTTTTCCTCGTCGTCCCGGCGAGCGCGGATGCGCTTGGAAACTTCGCCAACGGACTCGCGCCGGACCCGCTTTCCTCATGCTACCTCGCCCTGCCACGCACGACTCCAGTGCTGATCGCGCCCGCGATGAACGGCAAGATGTGGCAGCATCCTGCGACGCACCGGAATGTGGCTCGTTTAGCGGAAGATGGTGTCCGTTTCATCGGGCCGGATTCCGGTGACCTTGCCTGCGGCTATCAGGGCATCGGTCGCATGGCGTCTGTGGAGGAGATTCTGGAGGCCGTGGCGGCCATGAAGGGCTGAGTGGACGCACCCTGTTGATAGGTCTTATAGGACCCATCGGACCTATTTGCAGTTCCCCTTCATCAAACTCCGCCTGCCCATCCACGCGGCGAGTTCCGCTCCGGCGAGGAAGGCCTGGATCGAGAGGAACAACCAGAAGAGGAACACCAGCAAGGTGATGCCACTGCCGATGAACGAGGCCCACATCGTGTGGCGCAGATAGAGATCGAGGACGCTTTTCAGGGAGCCGACGATTACTGCCGCGAAGGTGGCGCCGACGAAGGCATGCCGCCACTTCGGGCGACGGCGCGGAAGGATTTTCAGGATAAAGGCGAAGGCTCCGATCAGCAGCAGATAGCTCGAAAACCAACGCCATCCGTCCATGAACCGCAGGCTTTCCAGCAAGGGCGAATTCACCCGCGCCGCAATATATCCGGCGATGCCTTCCAAGCCGGTCACCACCACCAGCAGCACGCCGAACACCAGGATCAGCGAGGCACACAGGCCGCGCGCGAGAATCCGCGACAGCCACTTGCGGGCCGGGTCCGCCGGGCCGGCTTCGTTCACCTGGTTGAGGGAAAGACGGAGCTTCGAAAGCACATGCGAGCCTGCGAAGAGCAATGTCACCATCGCGATCGCGAAGCCCCACGGATCGGAGCGCGGAGCGATGCGGGCGCTTTGCAGCAGCGACTCGATCCCTATCGCAGCCTCCCCGCCGATCACTGCGGAAAGCTGCCGCTGGAGTTCACCGTGCGCGGTCGTTTCCCCGAGGATCACTCCGGCGATCGTCACGCCGAAAAGCAGCAAGGGCGTCAGCGAAATAAGCGAATAGAACGTCAGCGCGGCTGCGTTGTCGGTGTGGCGATGCTCCACCCACCGTCTTGAGAGGCGCTGCCAGGCAGAGGTGAATCGTTTCAGCTTCATGGATCGGCGATCAGGACTCTAACATCCCTGCCGCCCACCACCAGCTTCGTCATCCGGTCGTCGGATCTCGATTCCCAACATGCAGACATCATCATCGAAGTGGCTGCATTCGGAAAATCCGAGAACGCTTTCCAAAACGGTATCAAGCATCGCCTCGAGTGACAGATCGGTGGCCCTCGTCACCGCCTCTATCAGGCGGACTTCGTAGAACGACTCTCCCTCCGGATTCTGCGCCTCGATGATGCCATCCGTGAAGAGCAACAGTCGCTTCACTTCAGCGAGCGGGAGTACGCCGACTGGAAAGACCGCGCCCGGAATCAGGCCCAGGCCCGGACCTTTTTCCGAACGATCCGCCGCGATCTGGCGCACGCCGTCGCGTGTCCCGATGACGGCTCCGGGATGACCGGCGCAGGCGTAGGTCAGCGTGCCCTTGGCCAGGTCGACCACGATATAAAACGCCGTCGCGAAGATCGTTGCACCCGCACGGGCGAGGATCGCGCACAGTCCCTCGTTGAGACCATGGAGAAAGGCTCCCGGATCAGCGGCCTGGCTGCGCTGCTTTTCCAACAGGCCCCGCAGCATCGCGACGATCAGCGCGGAACGCACGCCATGCCCCATCACGTCGCAGATCAGCAGGCCCACCACTCCGTCGGACACCGGCACGGCCTCGAAGAAATCCCCCGCCAGCCCGGAACTCGGCACGTAGCGGGAGGCGAATGCGAGTTCGCTCCCGCCGCTATCGCTTACTGGTGGAAAGCGGCTGCTGGAAAGCGCCTGCTGGATCTCTCGGGCGAGCTGCAGCTCCTCCTCATAGGCCTGGTTTCTCACTACGAGTTCACCGGCCAGCGCGCTGGCCTCCTGCTGCGCCCGCACCAGATCCGTGACATCGCCGGAGACCCCGAAGGTGCCCTTCACCCGGCCGTGACGGTCCCTCCAAGGAAACTTCGAGGTCTGGACCCAGGTCTCCTCGCCGCCCTCGCGCCAAGTCTCACATTCAAGCTTGTCCGTGATCGGCTCCGCACTTCCGAGGATGTGCCGCTCGTCCGATTCCGCCGCCATCCAGTGCGATTCGTCGAAGAATTCACGGTCGCTCTTGCCGATCAGATCCTGCGGCGACCGCAGGCCCATCCACTCGACCATCCGGCGGTTCGCGAGGACGAAGCGCGAATCGACGTCCTTGAAATAGATCTGCAAAGGCACGTGATCGATGAGTTGCTTGAGAAGATGCCGCTCCTCCTCGACCTGCGCCTCCGCCTCCTTTCGGCGGCTGATGTCGATCATCGACCCGGCGATCCGGGTCGCACTTCCCAAACGGTCCCGCACGACCGAGCCACGGATGCGCAGCCAGCGCCAGCCACCGCCGCCGGTTTGCACCCGGCAGTCGATCGCCAGAGTTTCCGGCCCACCGGAATCCATCGCCTGCCTCACCACGGCCTCGAACCTGGTGCGTTCCTCCGGATGGACCGCATCATGCGGCGGCAGGAAAAGGTTCGGCGCGGAGGATTCCGAGCACTCGAGGAATTCCAAAATACGACGTGAGTAGTAAATTCTCGTCTCGCTGACCGTCCAGTCCCAGATCCCCTCATTCGAGGCGCGCAGGGCCAGCACCATCCGCTCCGCTGCATCGCCGCCGTCTGCTTGACCTTCCTTGCTCATCGGATGAAAATTGCCCCCGACTGCCATCCACGGCAACCCGTTTCCCCATGAAAATCCTGATCCTCGCGGCCCTCACTGCCATTTCCATCGCCTGTGGTGAGTCGCTGAAGCCCTTGGAATCGCATGATTCATGGACCTTCGGAGATTCCACTGCCTGGTCCTGGAGCAGGGATGGCGGCACGGATGTGCTCACGCTGAAGCAACCCTCGAAGTTCAAGCCCGGCGTCCGCAGCCCCTTCAATCTCGCCTGGCTGAAGACCGCCGACTGGGCCTCTTTCAGCCTCACCGTCGAGGCACGGCTGACGAAGTTCGACGAGGGAAACAACGACCTCTGCCTCGCCTTCGCCCGGCAGGATGACACCCGCTTCTACTACGCACATCTCGGCGAAAAGGCGGATGAGGTCCACCATCAGCTCCATCTCGTCGACCACGCCGACCGCAAGCCCGTCACCGCCACCCGCACCACCGGCACGCCTTGGAAACCCGGCGTCTGGCACAAGCTCAAGCTCACCCACGACTCCGCCACCGGCGCGATTGCCGTGTTTTTCGATGACATGCAGAAGCCGGTGCTGACCGCGCAGGACAAGACCCTCGATCACGGCTGGATCGGCCTCGGTTCCTTCGATGATCTCGGGGAATTCCGGAATCTGGTGATCGAGGGCACGCGAAAGTAGCGGCATTACAAACCAGGAATGCCCGGCTTTGCATGCGGCACCTTGCGCGGCAGGAAATTCCACTTACATTGGGCACGTTCCGAGCAAGCTTCATTTCCCATGGTCAGCCACGCCCCTGAAATCTCTTCCACCGACTACGATGTCGTCATTCTTGGCGGTGCCTTTTCGGGTTCGTCACTGGCCCTGCTCCTGAAGCGCGCCCGGCCGGAAACAAGGGTCCTCATCATTGAGAAATCCGAGGAATTCGATCGCAAGGTCGGCGAATCCACCTCGGAGGTCGCGGGCTGTTTCCTGACCCGCGTGCTCGGATTTTCCAACTACCTCGCCTGCCACCACTTCCAGAAGCACGGCCTGCGGATGTGGTTCAATGATCCGGCGAAAACCAACGAATGCCCGAGCTGCTGCACCGAGATCGGGCCCTACTCCCAGGCGCGCATGGCCACGTTCCAGCTCGATCGCTCGAAGCTCGACCAGCACATGCTTGAACAGGCCGTCCTCGAAGGCTGCGACCTCGTCCGTCCTGCTTCGGTGAAATCCTTCCAGTTGAACGGAGTGAATCACAACACCGTCACTTACAAGACCGCTGACGAAACGCGGACCATCACCGCTGGCTGGGTCGCCGACTGCTCGGGAAAAGCCTCACTTCTTTCCCGCAAGATGGGCAACTGGCGAAGCCTTCCGGAGCATCCCGTCCACTCGATGTGGGTGCGCTTCCGGAATGTCCGCTGCCTCGATTCCCATGAGTCGCGACAGATGGCTCCCGGTCTCAAGCAAGGCACCTTCGTCGCCCGCGCCAGTGCGACGAACCACCTGATGGGCCACGGTTGGTGGTCGTGGATCATTCCGCTTTCGAATGGTGATTTCTCGGCCGGCGTCACCTGGGATGAACGGATTTTCACTCCGCCGTCGGAAGGCTCGATCGGCGAGCGCTTGAAGACCCACCTCACCGCGCACCCGATCGGCAAGCTGATGTTTGAAAACGCCGAGGCGGTGGAGCTCGATGCCCGCAGTTACAAGAACCTGCCCTACTACAGCACGCAGGCCGCAGGCGATGGCTGGATCCTTGGTGGCGATGCCGCCGGATTCATGGACCCGCTATACTCGCAGGGTCTCGATTACTGCGCGCACTCCGTTTACACCGCCCACAAGATCCTCCTGAAATCCCTTGGCGGCGAATGCGTGGCGGAGGATGTGACCCGCCACAACAAGGAATTCGGCGAGTCCTATCACCGCTGGTTCAACGGCCTCTACAAGAACAAGTACCAGTATCTCGGCGACGCGGACATCATGAACGCCGCCTTCCTTCTGGACATCGCCGCCTACTTTGTCGGCCCGGTGCGGCTGGTCTATCTGTTCACCGACGCCGAGTTTTCGAAAATGCCTTACAACGGTCCGATCGGAGCCTTGTTCGGAAAGTTCATGGCCTTCTACAACCGCCGCCTGGAAGTCATCGCCCGCAAGCGTCTCGCCAACGGCACCTACGGCATGAACAACCTCGGCCAGCGCTACTTCACCCGCATCCCCTTCGAAGCCAGCCCGAAAGCCTTCGGCCATCTCTTCCGCGGCATCCGCACCTGGATGAAGCTGGAGATCAAGACCGCCTTCGTGAAACCCGTGCCAGCCCTGGAAACCCCGACCTCCGTGACCATGACCAAGTCGGTCCACGCCGAGCCGGTGTCATCAGCGGCGTGAGGGTTACTACTTCTGGAAAAATTGGACGTCAGGCAGGACTTTGAAATGCTCATCCTGAGTCCACAGCGTCGCTTTGTGATTGATAGCCGTCGCATAGATGAGGCTATCAGCGAGTGGTAGCGGATGACGGGCCGCGTCCATTGCGAGGGAGCAGTCCAAGTCAACAACCTTGCCTGTCTGCATCATGCTGGCGATCTGTAAGGCGGCATTCTCGCCCCTCTCACGAAGGACCTTTTTGAAAACCTCATAGATTGAGATCACCGGGACGATGAGTCGGGCCGTATCCTCGATGGCAGGAGCAAAAAACGACGCCCTTTCCGTGTCGGCAAAGTACTCCAGCCACCCGGAGGAGTCCACCACATTGGGCCGTTTCACAGACGGTCCTCCTCCCGATCAAGCTTGGTATCCATTCCTTTTAGAAAACCCCGCATCTCACGCATCGAACGCACGGGAATGAATTCCACCCGATCTCCGTAGCGCATGACCCGGAATTTTTCGCCTGCCTTCAACTGCATGGCCTCACGAATTGCCTGCGGAATGACGACCTGAAACTTTGGCGAAAGGGTTACGGTGCTCATATCGATATGCTGACCGTATGACGATTTCCTTATCGATGCAAGAATTATGACCCTTCATTGCGCCCCGGACTTCCACCCCGGCAGCAGGAACAGGGAGACCGCCATGCTTAGGGTGATGCCGATGACCGCCACCACGCCCAGGCTGACGAGCGCCTCGCTCGATGACCATATCAGCGAGCCGAAGCCGATGACGTTCGAGACACCGCAGAACAGCAGGGCTTTTCCCGTGCCGTTCCAGAGCTCCTTGAAACACCTGCCGGTGCGGCGGAGCGTGAGCGTGACGTGGATGGCGTAGTCGATGCCAGTGCCTAACAAGAGCGGCGTCGCCATCAGGTTGACGAAGTTCCATTTCAAGCCGGTCGCACTCATGATCGCGAGCAGCAGCAGCGTGCTGATGACCATGGCGAAGAGCGCGATGCCGACATCCGCCGCGCGACGGAAAATGAAGAACATCATCCCCAGCAGCAGCACCATCATCGGCAACAGCATGCGGGTGATGTCCTCCTTCACCAGCTTGGAAAGCGCGGGCTTGAACAGGCTCCACCCACTCAGCCAGATGCCTCCGCCGTTCATCGTGCCGAAGCGTTCGTAATCCTTCCCCGCAGGCTCCAGCCCCTTCACCGGATCGAGGTTGCCGAGGACGTATCCACCGCCGCCTTCATGGCGGGTCATGAACAGCCGCATCACCTCGCGGGCGGATTCCGATTCGGGAAAGACCATCGAGGTTTCCGCCGACTGCCGCGCCATGGCCTCCAGCACCGCCTTGCCGAGAAACAGCCCCTCTTCGGAAAAGCCTGCCGCATCGGCCTCCTTCAGCAGGCGCTCGCGGTCGGCGGCCATCGCCTTCACCGTCGCGCGATTCGCCTCCTGCATTGCAGGGTCCGGCCACCAATTGAGCGGCAGCGTGCCGGTGGCGACCATCCCGCTCTCCTTCGCCACGCCGATCCGTCGATGCGCCTCGACCAGTCGATCCCGCATTTCGGCGTCCGATTTCGCCTCCACGACGAGGCCGACCGTCTGGTCATCAAAGCCCGCAAAAGCGGATCGAACCCGTTCGAAGGCCTCCATCGCCTCGCTGTGACGCGGGCGGATGATGTTCGAGTCGAACACCAGCTTCGGCATGCCATGAATCGCCAGCACGCTGATCGCCGCGAGTGAGAGCAGCGCCGTGATCGACCACGCCAGGCGGCGGCGCGGCAGGAATTTTCCGGAACCGGTGGCGGGTTTGCGATCGACCCCGAACTTCGCCACGAAGGGCAAGTACAGCACGATCATCATCACCCCGGCGGCACCGAGTCCCACGGCGACGATCGTCCCGAGCTGCGCCATCCCAGGCAGGCCACCAAGATTCAGCGCGAGGAACACTACCGTCGTCGTAAGCGCCCCACACAGCACCGGGCGGGCACTGGCGGACATCAGAGCCTTACGATCATGACCGGTCGCCTTCGCCTCCTGACAGATCACCAGCCCGTAATCCACTGCCAGGCCGATCAGGATTTCCGCCGAGCTGAGGGCCATGATACTGAGCTTCCCGTACATCCAGCCGGCCACCCCCATGGCAACCGCGAAGACCAGCACCAGGATGCCGGTAAGTCCGGCCAGAAGGGACAGCCGCCGCTGCATCCACCAGAACAGCAGCCCGATCAACCCGAGGGTGATGCCGATCGAACCGCTGAGATCCTGCTCCATCGAATTCCCGATTTCCGAGGCAAACGCGGGCTCGCCGGTGAAGCGGACGTTCAGGCCCTTGCCGTCCGTTTCCTGCCACACGGCCACCGATTTTTTCACCGCCACGATCCAGTTCGCCGCCTCGCGGTAGCCGGGCATTTTCGCGGGGGCGCTGATGAAAAGCAGGTGCGCGCGACCGTCCGGGCTTTCGTAGGCCTCACCACTCCCCTGCCCCGAGGAAGACGTCAAGGCAGTGACCGCCGGGTGCTGGAGAAAGCCGAAGGGATCGTGCGCCTTCATCGCCAGCTCCATGCCATCCATCGAGGTCGCCACTTGGGCCAGCGAGGTCTTCACCGTCTTTTCCGAAGCGCCCGAAGCCAACTTTTCTGCCTGGGCCTTCGTCGTCGCCGGATCGCCGTTGAGCCAGAGGTAGGCCAGCAGGTCGGAGAGACCGTCGGGCTCGCTCATCCACGAAGGCTGCCAGCGGGCCTTCTTCACCACGCCGTCGGCCTGGAGCTTTTTCCCCAAAGACTCCGCCGCCGCGCCAAGCAAGCCCTCATCCGCTTCCCCGCCCTCGATCAGGACGATCATCTCATCATTGCGGGAAAAGGCCTCGTGAAAGGCCTTCAGGCCCTTCACCTCCGGCAGCTCGTCCGGCAGCATCGACAGGATGTCGGTGTCAAAGCGCAGCCGGAACAAGCCCGCCGAGGCGGACAGGATGGCAATGACCAAAAGTGCGGGAACCCAGAACCGGCGCGACATGCGCGACTCAAGGCGGGAATGGGGAAAGTGCAAAGCTTGAAGTCATTTCAGAGAGGCAGGGAGCCGACCTCCGGGCGGTCCGGTGGGGGTGAGGCGACTGAACCTCTCAACTGTCGAATGACCAGCCAAGCCCGCCCCACGACAAAAGTGTCGTGGCTCCATCACCCTCTGCGCTTCCCTCTGTCCTCGTTGGCGCATCCCTCGGCTTATTCGGCAGTTGGGGTTCATTGTTGTGGTTCGCCTGCACCTGGTCTGTCAACTCGACTGCCTATCTTGACGACTTCAACATCCGTCTTGCTGATGTATTCGTATCGGTGAAGGTCAATTGAATTGAACTCATGAATGGTCAGCAGTCCGGCTTTAGCGTTCAAGTAACCAGCGGCGAATGCGGGGTTCCCGCGATACAGATTCCAGACCGCTGGCTGAGGCACGTTGCCAAAACACTGGGCGCAAATAATTACCGGGCCTGACTCTGACGCTTCAATTTTCTTAAGCACCCAGTAAGATTGCACGCCCCATCCGAATCTAAATACAGCATTCCAAGAGTCAGGAGGCACGATTTCCCTCAGAGTCTGGCCACCCGGTTTGGGGGTCTCATCAAGCGCCATACTGATCTGGGCGGCAGCACCGCTAGTATAGGTCAGAGCTGCGCTATTACCCCCACAATTTGAGGTAGATATCGTGAGACTAATCGCGAACCCGACAATAAGAAAGGTTACGATCACGAATGCTAGTATGCCCCATTTCTTCATATTCTTGTGCGCACAAAAGTAGGATTCGTTCTCATGCAAGCTGCACGAACCACAGGCTTTTAGCGAGCAGATTTCCGGGTTTGAGACTGGATGATCCTGCACCCGAGGAACCTGGAGAATGTGGCGCCCATGCGCGAGCTTGCAACGGACGCGGGGTCCGCCATCGTCCGGGGGTGGACGATTTCGAATCAAAGGTGCGCGAGGCGCTGGCCAACCCGAAGAACCAAGGCGAGCTGGCGGATGCCGACGCGGTGGGGACGGTGGGATCACCGGACTGCGGCGACATGCTGAGGATGTGGCTGAAATTTACTGAAAAGGACGGCAAGCGGGTGATCGACCGGGCGTCGTTCCAGGCTTTCGGCTGCCAAACGGCGATCGCGGTGGCCTCGATGGCGACCGAGCTGCTGAAGGGCAAGACCGCCGAGGAAGCGGGAAACCTTTCCGCGTCCGACCTGACTGGGGAGCTGGGACCGCTGCCGCCGATGAAAATCCATTGCGGTCAACTGGTGGAAGGGGCCCTGCGCAGCGCGCTGGGCCAGGGACCGGAAGCCGCCCCGGCGGTCGAGACCGCGCCGACCTTGTCCGCCGGGTTCGCGAAGCCGGCCGGAAAAATCCGGATCGTGCCGCTAGAAGATGCGAAACCTTCCTGAATAATCGGAGTTTCTTTCAAACTCTGGATAGAGATTCCCCATAGCCTGCGTCTATAACCGACTTAAACCCGCTTTCCCGTGCTCGAACTCAAGGACGTTTGTTTCACCATCCGCAAAGACGGCGAGGATGCCAACCTCGTCGATCAGGTCTCGATCCGGATTCCCAAGGGGCATTTCAGGGCGATCGTGGGACCCTCGGGCTGCGGAAAAACGACGCTGCTGAAGACCATCGCCGGGCTGAACCCGGAGTCCGCCGGGGCGCTGATCTGGGATGGGCGGGACCTTTCGAAGGAAGGTGACTTTTCGCCGTCGGAGATCGGTTATGTGCCGCAGTTCTCGATCGCGTATGATCCGCTGACGGTGGATGAATCGGTGGAGGCGGCGACGCGGCTGCGGGTGCGCTCGAAGAACCATGCCGACCTCGATGGCCGGATCGACCGGGTGTTGGAGGAAACCGGCCTGACCGCGATTTCGGATCGTCCGGTGAAGGTGCTTTCCGGTGGTCAGAAACGTCGACTGGGGCTGGCGATGGAGCTGGTGTCCGATCCGAAGCTCTTGCTCTGCGACGAAGTGACGAGCGGCCTCGATCCACGCTCGGAGCGCGAGATTGTCCGGCTGCTGCATGACCTTTCGCGCAAGGATGGCCGGATCGTGCTGTCGGTGACGCACTCGCTGGCGCACCTGGAACTTTATGATTCGATTCTGGTTCTGCACGAGGGTCGCGTGGCCTACCACGGTCCACCGGAGCAGTTGACCCACTACTTTTCCGTCAAGGACACCGAAGAGGTCTATCCGCGCCTGGCGACGCAGACTTCGGAGCGATGGAAATCTTCCTGGGAAAAGCACAGCGTGGCCTACAACGGCATGCTGGAGGCGAACCGCGAAAAGCTGGTGAAGTCCGGGGCGCTGATCGTGCCGACAGCGGAAAAATCCGAGGACGGGGAGAAGGTCGAAACGACGGATCCGAAGTTGCCGGGATTCTTCAGCCAGTTCGCGACGCTGCTTTCGCGGCGTTGGCGGATCTTTTTCCGCGACCGCGGGCAGGTGCTGCTGCAACTCGCGATCCTGATCTGCTTCCCTCTGCTGGTGACGCTTTTCAGCGACAAGGCAAAGGACCCGATCCGGAAATTCTCAGACATCCGGCAAACGGACATCGCGGCGGAAATCCAGGAGCGGACGAGCATTCGGACGGACCAGGTCAAGGTGGGCTCGGCGATTTCCGGGATCATCATGTTCCAAGTCGTGCTGCTGTCGCTGATGGGCTCGAACAATTCGGCGCGGGAGATCGCGGGCGAGCGGCTGATTTACGAGAAGGAGAAATTCGGCGGGCTGCGGCCCTTCGCCTACCTATCGAGCAAGGTCGCGTTCCTTTCCTGCCTGGTGATCGCGCAATCGCTGTGGATGGCGTTTTTCGTGAATACCTTCGGGCCGTTTCGAGGGGACTTCGTCCAGCATGCGATGTTCCTGCTGCTGGTGAATGGCGCGATGACGTCGGTGTGTCTGGCGATCTCCGCGCTGATGCGCACGTCCGAGCAGGCCTCGCTGCTGGCGATCTACCTGGTCGGCTTCCAGCTCCCGCTCTCGGGTGCGGTGCTGGCCCTGCCGGAAAACATCGAGTCCTTCACACGGCCCTTCATTTCCGCCTACTGGGGCTGGTCCGGCAGTGTCGAGGGCCTGCAAACCCAGGTCCACGATGCGGTCAAATCGGTGATCGACACCTCGCTCTCGGGCGAACAGGCCTGCATTTACACGCTCGGGGCCCACATCGGGGTGGGCCTGCTGGCCGCCTGGGCCGGGGCACGACGTCATCAATGGGACTGAAGTTCCCGATTCCAAGCCGGCGTTTTCAGTGCTAGGCTTGCCAATAGATCGAACGATTTCCTGAATTTTCCCAACTCCTTTAAAAACCATCCATGTCTCGTCGCGCCAGTTCCAGCCTCCATCCGGGCATGATCGGTGGAATCATCATCGCCATCGTGGCGCTGGTCTTCATCGGTAAATCCACCTTCAGCAAGAAGCCTACCGGCTTCGGAAACATGCCAAAGCTCGCGATGGAGGAATACCTCCAGAACGGCAACAGTCTCCGGGGCAACGAGTACGTGCTGGATGGAAAGATCGACGGCATCCTCGGCGGTGACGAGACCAAGGACGGCACCCGACTGGTCAGCGTGCAGATCGAGGCAGCCGCGGGCGCGGAGTTCATCGGCGTGGAGATTCCGCCGGAACTCAAGAGCCTCAACATCGAGCGCGAGCAGCGCTATTCCTTCCGCGTGACCTTCCGTCAGGGCGGCATCGCCGTCGCCAACGCCATCAACCGCCTCTGAAGCCGTATTCAACCCTTTTGATCGCCATGAAACCTCTCGCCACTCTTTTCCTGCTGACCGGACTAGCCTCCGCCCAGGTTTACACACCGCCCGCCGCCATCGCGCCGCAGGCCGCTCCGGATACCACGGTCGAGCGCCCGAAGGACGACACCAAGGCAAAGAGCCCCTACGGCGAGGAGTTGCCGATGCTTGATCCCTCGGCAGAGACGATCACGATCGGAGGCGTCACCATTCCACTTGGCGACAACCGGATCCTGAAGGCCCGCTTTGAAAAGTATCTCAGCCAGCCGCCGGAAGAAACCGGGGCCGCCAACGAGTATCGCGCCACGGTCAAGGAGATCCTGGACACCATTTCCCCGCTCCGTTCCGGTGGGCCGAATCTGGTCCAGTCGTTCAGGCTCCTGCCCCGCGCCGGAACGTATCCCGGCGACGCCAACATCTGCGGCTCGCTCGCTGAGGCGATCTACGTCGCGATGCTCGCCAAGAAGGATGTCAATGGACTGAAGTTGCTGAACGACTCGATCGAACAGGAAAAGCAACGCATCATGAAGGAAGGGGACTGGGCCGCCCGCCATGAGGCGGAAAACAGGAGCCTGAGTGATCCAAAGCAAGCCCCCAAAGCACCAGGCAAAGGACAGCCAGCCGCACAGCCTGCGTCCTCCGGCAGCAATCCGGGAGCCGGTACCGAGTCGCTCCAGTATGCCAACACCCTGCGCCGCATCGCGGAAATCGAGGTCCTGAAAAAGTCCAACATCGCCCGCACCGAGGTCCAGACCGTCCAGACCAAGGCCCAGTATCAGGTCAACATGATCCAGTGGTTCGTCCAGCGCCGCTACGAACATGTCCTGATGGCCGCCCGCTTCTACAACCAGATCTGGAAGGACGGCGACTCCACCCTGCGCATCGACAAGAATTCCGATGTCTCGAAGCTTTTTTCCCAATCGGTTGGCGTGAATCCCACTGTTTCCTCGCTCGACTCGCTCTCGAATGAGGCCATCCGGGAGGTGGACAAGTACATCGAGGCCTTTGACCTGATGCTTTCCCGCAACGAGTTGCACTCCGCCTCTCAGCGGCTCATGGAAGCCTATGCGATTGGTGAGTATCTGACTCCGGTCGCCACCCTTCCTCTCGAGAAAAAGCAGCGGGTCGCCTCCTATGTTCGGGACCTCCACGAACTTTACGGCACCCTTCAGGCCCGCGATTACACGAAGGCCAAGGAACTCGCCACGCGATTGAAGACCACCGCCACGGACTTCCCCTCGTCCAAGGTCGACAGCGCCATCGCCGGTTACTCACTGGCCTCCGATCTCGCGATCGAGGAAGCCAAGGCTCATCTTCTGGCCAAGAACAACGACAAGGCTGCCGAGAAGATCAAGGCCGCGACCGAGATCTGGCCGACGAATCCGAAGCTCGATGAGTTCCGCGATCTGATCCGCAAAGCCGGCCCGATGGTGGTGGCGCGGAATGACTTCGACCGCCTGATTGTCGAAAAGAACTATCGCGAGATTTTCAAGCGCCAGTATGAACTGGCTCCTGCCATTCAGGGCGATCCGGGCCGGGAAGACGCGTTCAAGCAGGTCATTGGGAATCTGACCAAGATCGAGGCATCCTTGGGCAAGGCTTCCGAGTTCAGCAAGATGGGTCAGGACTACGCCGCCTACGAGCAGCTCGCCGAGTTGCGTGAATCGTTTCCGGATGATCCGAAACTGGGCCGTGAACTGGAGCTTCTGGCTCCAAAGGTCGCGGATTTCACCAAAGCGCTCGACCGTGCACGCCAGTTCGAGGGACGCACGCCAAAGCAGACCGGCAGCGCGCTTTCCTGGTACCTGAAGGCCCGCAACATCTTCCCGCAGAGCAAGTTCGCAGATGAAGGAGTGAAGCGGGTCGTCAGCGACATCCTTCCGAAGGATGAGACCGCCTCCAGCACCAAAGTTTCCGAATAAGGGATTTTTGACGGCCTGATCGCGCGGGTGTCGAATTTAGAATAGTTCTTGATATTGGTCGTTCGGACCCTAGGTTGCCGCCCGAGATGGTCGACAACTTGTCAGTTCCGAGCAGTGAAATGGTGATTCCGGAGGAAATCTCTGGTTTGCGCATGACGCGTCAGCGCCGGGAAGTTTACCGTACGCTGCTTCAAGATCGCGATCACCCGACCGCGAACGATGTGTTCGTGAGGGTCAAGGAGTCCCTCCCTAGCATCTCGCTGGCAACGGTTTACAACTGCCTCGAAGCGCTGGTTCAGCACGGCATCGTGCGCCAGGTGAACTTCGAGCGGGAGTCCTCCCGCTTCTGCCCGAACGTGGCCGAGCACGGACATTTCCACGACCGCAGCACCGGCGTGATCCACGACGTCATTTTCAAGCCCGGCGTCAACCTCGCTGATTTCCTCGAACTCCCCGAAGGGGCCGTCGTCACCGACATCGAACTCACCCTCCGCGGCCAGTTGGGTTCCATTTAGTCATTCAGATTTAGTCATTCGTCATTTCTTTCTCCACATGTCCCTCGTCATCACCGACCTCCACGCCACGCTCGAAAACGGCACTGAAATCCTCAAGGGAGTCACCCTTGAGATCCCCGCCGGAGAAGTCCACGCCATCATGGGCCCGAACGGATCCGGCAAGTCCACCCTTTCGAAAGTCATCGCCGGGCATGAAGGCTATGTCGTCACCAGCGGCACCGTGACCCTCGACGGTGAGGACATCTTCGGAATGTCGGTCGACGAACGCTCGCGCGCCGGAATTTTCCTCGCCTTCCAGTATCCTTCCGAAGTCCCCGGCGTTTCGAACGCCAACTTCATCCGCGCCGCCCTCCAGTCGCGCCTGCCGAAGGGCGAGGAGCTCGATGCCGTCGCTTACTACAAGCATCTCTACGCTCAGATGGACCTGCTGGAAATGGACCGCAAGTTCACCGCCCGCTCGGTCAACGAAGGCTTCTCCGGTGGCGAAAAGAAGCGCAACGAGATCCTCCAGATGCTGATGCTCCAGCCGAAGTATGGCATCCTTGATGAGACCGACTCCGGCCTCGATATCGACGCGCTCAAGATCGTCGCCAAGGGAGTCAATGCCATGCGTTCCCCGGATCGCGGCTTCCTCCTCATCACCCACTACCAGCGCCTGCTCGACTACATCAAGCCGGATTACGTTCACGTGATGGCGGAAGGCAGGATCGTCCGCTCCGGCGGCCCAGAGCTCGCCCTCGAACTCGAAAAGGATGGCTACGAATTCCTCAAGGAAGACGCCCTCGTCACCGCATAACCCGTCTTCCATTTAGTCATTAGTGCTTAGTCATTCGTCATTTCTCCCACCATGTCCTACGAAGCCACCAACACCCTTGATAGCGAGACCCGCGAGGCGATCGACATCGACCGCAGCAAGGGCGATTTCCATTTCCCTGAGCGTCACAAGTTCGACGCTGGGCGTGGACTGACGGAAAAGACCGTCGATTACATCTGTGACGTGAAGAACGATCCGCAGTGGGTGCGTGAGTTCCGTCACAAGGCGCTGCAGGTTTTCCGCGACAAGCCGATGCCGACGAACTGGGCCACAAAAGACCTGGAGAACATCGATTTCGACATCATCCGCTACTACCTCTCCGACGGGGAAAAGCCGAAGCGTTCGTGGGAAGACGTGCCGCCGGACGTGCTTGAAACCTTCGAACGGCTCGGCATTCCCCAGCAGGAACGCGCTTTCCTCGCCGGCGTCGAGGCCCAGTTCGACTCCGAGGCCGCCTACTCAAACATGAAGGAGGAGCTCACCAAGCTCGGCGTCATTTTCGTCAACTCCACCGAAGGCCTGAAGGAGCACGAAGCCATCTTCCGCCCTTGGTTTGGAAAGGTCATCCCGACCGCCGACAACAAGTTCTCCGCCCTCAACAGCGCGGTGTTCTCCGGTGGTTCGTTCATTTACATCCCGAAAGGCGTGAAGCTGAAGCAGCCGCTTCAGGCCTACTTCCGTATCAACTCGGAAAACTTCGGGCAGTTCGAGCGCACGCTCATCATCGCAGACGAAGGCGCAGAGGTCATGTACATGGAAGGCTGCACCGCGCCAAAGTTCGAGACCGCCACACTGCACTCCGCCGTGGTGGAACTCGTTGCATTGAAAGGCGCGAAGATCCAATACGTGACCGTCCAGAACTGGTCGTCGAACGTCTTCAACCTCGTCACCAAGCGCGGCCTCGCGATGGAGGACGCCGAAGTCCGCTGGATCGACTGCAACATCGGTTCACGCCTGACGATGAAGTATCCCGGCGTCATCATGAAGGGCGAACGCGCTCGTGGTGAGGTCATTTCCATCGCCCTCGCCAACACCGGCCAGCATCAGGACACCGGGGCAAAGATGGTTCACGCCGCCAACAACACGACTTCCAACGTCGTGTCGAAATCGATCTCCGTCGGCGAAGGTCGTTCGACCTATCGCGGTCAGGTCCACATTCCCAAGCACCTCAAGGGCTGCAAGAACAACACCGAGTGCGATGCCTTGCTGATCAACTCCCGCAGCCGCACCGACACCTACCCGGCGATCACCGTCCGCGGCAACCAGCACGCCACCCAGCACGAGGCCAGCGTCTCGCAGGTTTCCGAAGACATGCTGTTCTACATGCAGCAGCGCGGCCTCAGCGAAGGCCAGGCGATGTCCCTTGCCGTGAATGGTTTCATCAACGACCTCGTCCGCGAATTCCCGATGGAATACTCGGTCGAGCTCAAGCGCCTGATCGATCTGGAGATGGAAGGCAGCGTCGGCTGAACACTTTCCGCTTTTCACTCATCACTTTCCACTCTCTCGATGCCCGCCGTTCTCGACATGCCTTCGATTCTCGATTCCTCCCCGGAAACACCTTCCACTTTTCCCACTTGGCTCGCCGAGCGCCGTCGTGCCGCTTGGCTGCGTTTCCTCGAAACCCCGGCTCCAAAGCGCGGAGACGAACCTTGGCGTTTCGCCAGCCTGAAGCAGCTCGATTTCAGCGATTATTCCCGCAAGGACGCGACCTCAGCCAATCTCTGTGTTGGCCAATCGATCGGACTCGAAGCTCCGACCGCGAAGTTCGTGTTTGTGAACGACACGCTTGTTCACTCCGACTCGAAACTCCCGTCATCGGTCGTCTGTCTTCCATTCGATGAGGCAGTCGTTTCCCACAGCGACCTCGTCCGCGCCCATTTCATGAAACAGGAGCCCCGACTCGGCTCCGCGAAGTTCGCGGCACTGCATGAGGCAAACGTGTCCTCCGGCCTCTTCATTCACGTTCCGGACAACGTCGAGGTCGAAGGCGCGATCGAGGTCCACCACTGGATCGAAGGTGCCGGGACCGCCATTTTCCCGCACACCCTGATCGTCACCGGAGCCAACGCCCGCGTGCGGGTGATCGATGTCTTCCACTCCGCCGACGAGACCTCACCCGGTCTTGCCATCGCCGTGAACGATCTTATCGCCGGCCCCGGCTCGAAGCTCGATTACGTCGCCATCCAGGATTTCAACGAAAGCAGCAAGGTCATCCAGATCAACGAAACCAGTGTCTCCCGCGATGCCTCGGCCATCGGCTTCATCCTCAACACCGGCGGCTCCTGGGTCCGGAACGAATCCCTGTCCCGCCTCGAAGGCGAGGGCGGCCGTTCCGACATGCTTTCGGTCAGCATTCCCGCCCATGGCCAGGAATACGACCAGCGGACCTTCCAGCACCACGTCAAGCCGGGTGCCGCCAGCGACCTGCTCTACAAGAACTCGCTCTACGACAAGTCCCGTACCATTTTCTCGGGTCTGATCTTCGTCGATGAAGGCGCTCACCGTACCGACGCCTATCAGACCTGTCGCAACCTCTTCATGAGCGACGACGCCGAGGCCAACTCGATGCCCGGTCTCGAGATCAACGCCGACGACGTCAAGTGCTCCCACGGCAGCACCTCCAGCCAGATCAGCGAGGAGGAGATTTTCTACCTCCGCGCCCGCGGGATCGACCCCGGCCGCGCCCGCCAGCTCATCGCCCGCGGCTTCTCGGTCGAGGTTGTCGAGCGCATCGGCCACGAGCCAACCGAGGAACTGGTGCTGAAGTTCATCGACGAGAAATACACGCACATCGACAGCATCGGCGCCTGATCGTGTTCGGCTGCGATCCCGTTTTTCCATCGACCTCAAGGGCTGCCACGGCCTAGTCTGCGCGCATGTTCAGAACTTTTTCCTGCGCGTTCGCCCTCGGCACCCTTTCCCTTCACGCCGCCGAGCCCACGGTAACCCTCGCCGGGATCCGCACGGTTTGGAACGACGGGGAAAAGGAGTTCGACGGCTTCAAGACCTTCAACTCGGAAAAAGGCACCGCCGTGGCCGTGATCATCTCGGTCACTGAAGGCAGCATCGTCGCCTTCGATGACGACAAGGCGAAATTCACCCTCGGTGGAAAGCCCGCCAAGGTCCGCTTCGGCGGTGACATTTCCAAGGACCACAAGCACCTCAAGCTGGAGATCGAATCCGAGACGCCTCTCGCCGTTGCTGATCTGGCCAGCCTGAAACTCGAGGGTACCCTGCCGATCACCACCGCCACTGGATCGTCCGAGATCAAGAGCGAGGCATTCGATGCCAAACAGGGAACGAAGGTCGTGTTTCCCGCTGGCAAACTGCCCGCCGAGCGCAGCCTGACTGTTGAAAAGTCCGGCAAGCCCGAATGGGGCGACGATCCATTTCAGGTTTCATTCAAGAGCAACCGCAAGTTCGACGAGTTCGCCAATATCGCCTTTACCAGCGCGGATGGAAAAGCCATCGAGTCGTCTCGCGGCGGCTCCAGCACCATGACCATGATGGGCAAGACCACCGCCGAGGTCAGCTACACCTTCAAGCAGAAGGCCGACAAGCTGGTCATGGTCCTCTCCGCTTGGACCGGCTTCGAATCGAAGCCCCTGAAGATCTCCCTCACGGCGGCGGACGCGAAGTGAGGTTCGTACCCGCTCGCTAGGCAGGCATCGGCCTCGGTCCCTGATGGCCTTGCCCGCACTCCAATGACCGATCGCCCTTGCCTCCCGGTTTCAGGGGCTCCCCGGCGGTGAAGCCACAAGTCTCAGTGCTTTCATCACTTCATTGATGGCGTCTGGCTCCAGAGGAGACGGCACCACAGCTCCGAGCACGAGGCAACCATAGGGGGTATCGACCGGGATCACCTCTAGAGTCGCAGCGGCACCCACTTTCACATGGACGTTCCCAGGCATTCCACCTGGATGCCGCGAGGCCAACGCCAGGCTGCGGGCGAGGAAATGGAGTTTCCCGTGGCCGCTTTCGTCGAAAATGACCGCGCCCTCGCGATCGAGTAGAAACACCCCGACCGCTTGGAAATTCTGGTTCAGCCAATCCCGGAATCGACCGATACGATCAAGGAATGGACCGCGACCATCCTGACGTGCGGCAGGCTCGGCCGCCACGACCGGCTCTGGAGCAGGCCGGGGTGGTGGTGCCGCAGGCGTGGCAGCAGCCATCACGATCGCCGGCGGTGGTCCGGCTGCACTTGGTTCATAGCCGACAAACTGTTCACCAAATCCAGCATCCTGGACCTGGACCGCTTGTTCGCGGACCGGGGCGAGCAGGCGCTCCGCAAGCCGCCGGACCTCTACTGGATCAAGCCATGGATGCACCACGTCCATCACCCGTGATGAGGGACGTGAGGACCCTGATGTTCGAACTTTGCCTCGATCTCCACCCGTAGCGCATCGAAAACCGCCTGGGCTCCCGCACCTTCCTCCAGCACACCCACCGGCAAGCCGCGGGCACTGGCGCGGACAAACAATCCATCACGCGGCACCGCCGTTCGGAAAACCAGATCGGGGGGCAGCAACTGCCGCAGCGCCTGTCCGGCCTCCAAGCTTTCCGCGAGTTCCTGCTGCACCATCGTCAGCACCACTCCGAGCACCATGAGCCGAGGATTCATCACCCGCAGGCGATTGAGACCTTCCAGCATTTTCGGCACCGAGCGAATGCCGAGTGGCTCCGCCTGCTGTGGGATCAGGACCGAATCACACGACGCGATGACATCGCCAGTCACACCGAAGAGGCCAGCCGCCGTGTCGATGATGCAAAGGTCGAATCCCCGTGAAGATACCGCCCGTAAAAATGCCCTGACGCGTGCCAGGTAGGAGCCTCCAACCCCACCACCGGCCTCGTAGTCGCTGGCCTGGCCGCTGGCGACCAGTGAGAAGGTTTCCAGACGGGTTGGGACGATCAGGCGATCGAGCGGAATCCCTGGATCCGCCAGAAAATCATAAAACCCGGCCAGCAATCGCGATTGGCGGGTGAGGGAAAGCCCAACGGATCCCTGAGGATCCGCGTCGACGAGCAAGGTCCTGACCCCTGCCCGGGCGAATGCGTGGGCGAGATTGATCGACAAGGTGGTCTTACCCACCCCACCCTTCTGACTGGAAACTACGAGACTGGTCACACCGTTTGGGAAATCCGTCGCCACCGTAGCTTCGGCTTGTAGTAGCGGAAGACTTTTCTTCATAATGCCAGCGTCACGTTGAGCAACCCCCACGCCCGCAACCGATTTCATGTCTTCGCCAATCCGTGCACTTTCAAGTGTGCTAGCCTTTGTCGGTTGTGGAGGGCTTTGCCTTCTCTCCCCAGCATGTCGGAAACCAAAGCCGCCGGCAGCGACTGCCCCACCCCTTTCGGAAATTGCCCCGGATTTGAACTCCAACCGTCTCGCCGACAGCCCGTCGACGATGCTGGCGGACCAGTCGCGATCGCCCGTCCACTGGCAGCCCTTCCGAAAGGAGACCTTCGATATGGCGGAACGCGCCCACCGGTTGGTTTTCGGCGTCATTTGCCAGCCCCAGCAACCGGGCTACCTCGAGGTGATCCACGCCATCGAGCTGGACGAAGGACTGGTTCGCAATCTCAACGACAATTTCGTACCCATCCTGATCGATGCCGATGCCTGCCGGGAGTCCGGGCTGCTCTCCGCGGTGCTCTGCGCCGAGATCAGGCGCCCTCTGGGTCTGCCGCTCTTCCTCTGGATGAGCCCGCAGGGACATCCGGTCGCCTGGATCCCGGTGGCCAACAACGCCAGCGGAACAGGCATCCGCAGTCTCTTTGACCAATCCAGCGAGATGGTCACACAGACCTGGCGCGAGGATCCGGACTATGTCATCCGCAACAGCGCGACGGATGACCTCGCCCGCGTGGAGCGCCTCAGCGTCTTCGCCAAATGTCCGCCCGCCTCCAGCCAGCCAGCCGCTGACACCATTTTCAGCATTCGCCAGCTTGCCTCGCTCTACGATCCAGGCTCCCGCAGCTTTGATGGCAGCGGTTCGCTCTTCCCCTCAGGGACCCTCGACCTGCTTTCCTCCGCCGCGATCACCCCGGGCCTGCCA
This sequence comes from Luteolibacter sp., assembly GCA_031411755.1. Lineage (GTDB taxonomy): Bacteria > Verrucomicrobiota > Verrucomicrobiia > Verrucomicrobiales > Akkermansiaceae > Luteolibacter. The sequence goes on from JANOBS010000069.1 coordinate 34,700, forward strand.
GCAGACCTTTCCCTGCGCAGCCTGGAAACCACCTCAAATCTGACCCATGACCTTTGCACCAGCGCGATGCTCGATCCGCTCGACGGCGGAATCTTCAACTCCCGCATCGGCAGTGGCTGGAATCTGCCGAATTTCGCACGTGACGGACAGAGCCAGGCCCGCGCCATCGTCTCGTTGCTCAACTCTTACCGGGCAAATGGAAATCGCGACACGCTGGATCGGGCCCTCGCCGCCCTGGCATTCGTGGAGAAACACCACACCACTCCGAACGGCCTGTTCGCCCTCGGCCGCCAGAGCCTCGCACCCGTCGATGACTGGCTCTGGAACATGGAGGATCTTGAAAAAATCCTCACCGGTGAGGAGCTCAACCTGATCACCGCGGTCAGCGATCTGCGCGGCCTTGGAAACATCCCGGTCGAGTCCGATCCCTCGCGCGAGCATTTCCGACGCAACAGCCTCGCGTTCAAAATCCCTGCGGATGCCGCCGCCACGAAGATTGGCCTGAACCTTTCAGCTGCGAAGGAAGTGGTGGAATCCGCCAGAAAAAAACTGCTCAAGGCCCGGCAGGCCCGTCTCGGAGACCTGCCGAACGACCCCCGCCCACATGCCGGAACCACTTTCCGGATGATCTCCGCCTACGCCGCCGCCTACGCCGCCACTGGTGATTCGGAATGGCGGCAAAAGGCCATCCGCACCCTGGACCGAGCCCGCGAGGCCTTCTCGCGCGGTCCGCTGTTGCAGAACTTTCCAGGTCCCGCCGACGAACTAAACTCAGGCCGCGCCTTTCTTTACGGTCTGGCGATTCAGGCGGCCCTCGATGTTTCCGACATCACTTTCGATTCCCACCGCGCCTCGTGGGCAGAAGACCTGGCCACCACCGCCAGCGAGAAATTTCTCTCCGGTGACCTGCTCCGCGAAACAGCCCCGGGCCAATCCATCTTCAGCTCGCTGTTGTCTGACCGCGCCATGCTTTTCGATGACTCCACCGTTGGGCTGCTCTCCGCCGCGGAGGCCAGGCTCGCCGCACGCGGTCGCAGGCTTTCAGAGGCTTATGCCACCACCGTCGTCCCTACGCCCATCGATGCCACAACGCGCCCCATCCTGCACACCGACCAACTCGTGGCCGGATTGATTCGCGAACAGGCCCCACTTGTGCTTCTTTCCCCGGATGCTCCGGACAGCCTGAAGGAAGCCGCTTGCCGTCTACCTGTTCGAATGGTGACCAGACGCCTGGCGGTCGAATCCGACAGTGTTCCCACCCTCTCCGTAAAAATCGTCTTTAAGGATGGCCGCACAGTGACAGCATCGACCGCAGCCGCCCTTCAAGGCGCACTTTCAGTGCCAGGCCTCGCCCGCTGAACGCTTCGCCAATCCTTCCGAAACCAGATCATGAAACAAAAGCCAACCTTCGCCGCCCTTCTGCTTGCCAGCCTGATTCCGCTGGCCTCTGCCGACACGATCCAGTTGAAGGACGGCACCAAACTCGAAGGAAAAATCCTCAAGGAGGACCTGCATTCCTATGTCGTCGAGGTGATTGTTCCGCCCTCGAAGTCCATCAAGGAGGAGAAGACCATTTCCAAGGCCGATGTCGTGAAGGTCGACCGTGAGAAGCCGGACGAGTTGGCATTCGGGCCCCTCGCCACACTGACCCCGACCCCGGATCTTCTCACTGCAGGAGACTACCAGGTCCGGGTTACACGGCTGGAGAAGTTCATCCAGGACTTCCCAACCGGTCCCTCGACAACCAAGGCAAAGGCCATGCTCGAGGAACTCAAAAAGGAGCAGGCCGCGGTCGCTGAAGGCGGAGTCAAGTTGAACGGCCGTGTCATCCCGGCCTCCGAGCGCGATGCGAACAAGGTTGAACTTGCCGCACGAACCCTTGAGGTTTCGATCCGCTCCCACGCCCAGGCCTCCGAGTGGCTGGCCGCGCTCCGCGAGTTCTCCACCCTCGAAAAGGAATACTCCTCCTGCCTTCCTTACCGCGAATGCATCCCCGTCGTGAAGCAGGCGATCGAGGCCTACCGCGCCCAGATCAACGAAACCGCCGCCAGCCTGCCGAAGCGACTGGAGGACCGGAAGATCGGGCTCGAGCGCATGAGCTCCGAAAACCGCAACGGCAGCATGCGCGCCATCGACGAGCAGAACGCCGCCGTGGAAAAGCGATTTGCCGATGAGAAGAAGGCAGGGTTGAAGTGGGTCACCCCCGACCCGTTCCACAAAGCCTCGCTCGACGACGCCTCGCGATTCGCCGATCAGGAACTCAAGCGACTCGAAACCCTCAAGATCGACTCGAAGATCGATGGTGGGAAAGCCTGGCGCGACGCCTGGGCCGCCGTCCACGGCTCCGATGCCAAGGCGGTCACCACCGCCATGGCCGATGCCAAGGCCGCCAAAATCTCTCCGGAACTGATCGCCGAGCTTGAAGCCATCGCAAAGGACTCCGGGCTCATCAAGTGATCCGCTTCTCGCTCCCGTTTCCCCATGCAAGCCCGCAAAGCCAGCCGCTCCCGCAAGACTGCCGAAACCTTGATCGAGCTCAGCCTTGATCTCGATGGCTCCGGCACGTCCACCATCGACACCGGTATTCCGTTCTTCGATCACATGCTCACGCTGTTTTCGAAGCACGGACTTTTCGATCTTTCGATCAAAGCGGATGGCGACATCGAGGTCGACTTCCACCACACCGTGGAGGACACCGGCATTACGCTCGGCGAGGCGATGAAGGAAGCGCTCGGCACGAAGGAAGGCATCCGCCGCTACGGCTGCTGTTACCTGCCGATGGATGAGACGCTGGCCCGCGTGGTCGTCGATCTCAGCAACCGCCCGCACCTGGAATTCCGCGCTCCGGAAAACACGCCGTCCGCACCGAACCTGCCGTTCACCCTCGTCGAGGAATTCTGCCGCGCGCTGGCCTCGAACCTCCGCGCGAACATCCACGTCGAGCTGCTCTACGGTCGCGACGGCCACCATATTGCCGAGGCCATCTTCAAGGGTCTCGCCCGCGCCCTGCGGGATGCCTGTGAACGCGATCCGCGGGTGAAAGGTATTCCGAGCACGAAGGAAGCGCTCTGATATCATGATCGTCGCGCTCATCGACTACGGGGCCGGCAACCTGCGAAGCGTTGCCAACGCCCTGAACGAACTCGGCATCACCCCGCGCATCGTCGCGGACGCCGCGGGCCTGGAAGGTACGACCCACCTCGTACTTCCCGGCGTCGGCTCCTTCGGCGACTGCATGGCGCGGCTGGAGGAACGCGGGCTTGTTTCCACCCTCCGCGCGCGGATCGCCTCCGGCATGCCCTACCTCGGCATCTGCCTCGGCTACCAGATCCTGTTCGAGGAAAGCGAGGAGACTCCCGGAGTCGCCGGGCTCGGGATATTTCCCGGTAAGGTGAAGCGTTTCCAGGAACAGCCCGGCCTGAAAATCCCGCACATGGGCTGGAACTCGGTCATCCCCACCACGCCGGAATCCGGCTACTGGAAAGGCCTTGGAGCCGAGCCCTACTTCTACTACGTCCATTCGTATTTTCCTGTTCCCGACGACGCCTCGATCATCTCCGCCACGACCACCTACGGCGCGGACACCTTCGCCGGAGCCGTGCAGAGCGAAGCCATCTTCGCCTGCCAGTTCCACCCGGAAAAAAGCCAGAACGCCGGCATCCGCCTGCTGAGGAATTTCTTCGAGGCCTGAGCCCTTGTGCACAGGTGGAATGCGGCTGGCGCGCTTACGATCACCGAGGGAACTTCCACTTGCCCGTAGGGTTCGATGCCCTAGGGTAACCGCGTGAATCAAAGCGAATTTCGTCAACTGGTGCTTAACCCCAGCCAGTTCCAGGGAAGAAAAATCCTTCGATACGTGGTCGGCTTCTTCGTCCTGATTTTCCTGCTGATCGGGATTTCCTCCTCCTTTTACACGGTCAGCCCGGAATCCGAAGCCGTGGTCCAGCGCTTCGGGAAGTTCACCAAGGTCGAGCCACCGGGGCTCCATTTCAAGATCCCGTTCGGTGTCGATACCGCCACGCTGGTGCCGATCCGCCGCCAGTTGAAACTGGAGTTCGGCTTTTCCACTCCCGGTGCGACGAATCCCGACCAGTCCAGCAGCGAGGCTGAGCTCGAACGCGACATGGTCACCGGCGACCTCAACGCCGCGAACGTGGAGTGGATCATCCAGTACACGATTTCCGACCCGAAGAAGTACCTCTTCAACGTCCGTGCTCCCGGCTCCACCCTGCGCGACCTGACGGAAAGCGTGATGTGCGAGGTCATCGGCGACCGCACGGTCGACGAAGTTCTCACCATCGGCCGATCCGAGATCGAAACCGAATCCCTCGTCCGGCTGCAGTCGATCCTGGTGAAGCTCGACATGGGCGTCCGCGCCGACCAGATCCAGCTCAAGAACGTCCACCCGCCCGGCCCGGTGCAGCGGTCGTTCGACGATGTGAACCGCGCCCAGCAAGAGCGCGAACAAATGATCAACGAGGCCAACGGTGAATACAACCGCATCATCCCGAAAGCCAAGGGCCTGGCGGACCAGCGGATCTCCGGCGCGGAAGGCTATGCCGTGCAGCGCATCAACGAGGCCGAGGGCGACGTCGCCCGCTTCAAGCAACTGTTGATCCAGTATGACAAGGCCCCAGCGATCACCAAGCAGCGCCTTTACCTCGAGACCATGAACGAGGTCCTTCCCCAACTCGGCAACAAGGTCATCCTCGACGAGGACGCCAAGCAGTTCCTGCCGCTCATGAACCTCAATCCCGGTGCCGTCGTGGCTCCTGCCTCGAAACGCTGAACCTCTCCGAGCCATGAAACATCTCGCCTTGCTCACCGGCCTCGTCGCCGCCTTTTTCGCGCTCATCCTCTTCGCCAGCAGCGCCTACACGGTCAGCCCCAACGAACAGATCTTCATCACCGAATTCGGCAAGCCGGTGGGCAGCCCCATCAATGCCGATCCGAACCTCGACGAAGCCGGACTGCATTTCAAAAAGCCCTTCGTCCAGAGCGTCAACCGAATCGAGAAGCGCATCCTCGAGTGGGACGGCCCGGCCACCGAAATGCCGACTCGCGACAAGCTCTACATCTCGGTCGACAACTTCGCCCGCTGGCGCATTTCCGACCCGAAGAAGTACTACGAGCAGCTCCGTGACGAACGCACCGCGCTTTCACGCCTCGATGACATCATCGGCAGCGAGACCCGCAGCGTCATCGCCGCCCACGACCTCATCGAGGTCATCCGCAGCCAGAAGGACCGCAAGCCGGTGCGCGATGAGAACCTCGCCGCCACCAACAGCAATCTCGGCGTGCTGCCTCCGATCCAATTCGGACGCAGCGTCCTCGACGAGCAGATCCTCAAGGCCGCGCAGCCGAAAGTCAGCACCTGGGGCATCGAACTTCTCGACGTCCGCTTCAAGCGCATCAACTACAAGCCGGGGGTCATCGAGAAAATCTATTCCCGCATGGCATCCGAGCGCCAGCAGATCGCGGATCGCTTCCGTTCGGAAGGCTCCGGTGAGGCCGCGAAAATCCTCGGTCGCAAGGAGCGTGACCTTCTTTCGATCCAGTCCGAGGCCTACCGCAAGGAGCAGGAGATCAAGGGCAAGGCCGACGCCCAAGCCACAGGCATCTACGCAGGCGCCTACAATTCCAGCCCCTCGGCCGCGGACTTCTACCAGTTCGTGAAAACCCTGGAAACCTACCAGAAATCCCTCAACAAGGACACCACGGCCATCTTCACCACCGACAGCGACCTGTTCCGCCTGCTCAAGCACATCGAACCGGTGAAGGAAAAGGCAGGGGCGCAGTAAGTGTCCTATTACGGCGGAGCACGTTTCCAGCGGGGAGACCGGGCTCCAAATGATGATTACAAACGCTCTCCCACAAAAGTGGGAGAGATCTGCTTTTGTGAAGTTTCCTCGCCGGTTTTTTCATGGGAATCCTTGGGTTTCTGGAGTTTCCAAGCGCATTTGCACTATTCCTGCTATTCAAGTAGAGCCCGGTGATAAACCCGGAAGCCCCCCGCACGGAAGCACCAGAGCGTCAAAGCTTTGGAGCTTGCCTATCGCCAGAGGTTTTCCATTCTGGTGCGTTGTTTTCCTCCCCCGAATACTCCCCCCTCGACGAATCCGTCACATTTCAGAATTTCAAATCCCCTCACGTCCGCGTGGGCTTCAATTAAGCCAAATTCCCAAACCCATGAACTCCAAGTCTCCATCCCCTCCCTCCATCTTGTCCCATGCCCGCGGTCTGATCGACCGCGCGTGCCCAGCAACCCGGCAACGTTCCCTCCTCCCTGCCCTGCTCGCAGTCACAGGTTTGTTCGCGTCGGTTTCGAATGTCGGCGCTCAAGTGTCGATCACCTCCAGTTCGCCGGTGACCGAGAATTTCAATGCGATGGGCAGCAGCGCCACGGCGACTTTGCCGTCTGGATTCAGAGTCGCTGCGACCAGTCCTGATTGGTCAACTGCCACATTGGCAACCACTGTGGCATATGGGACCAGCGGCACAGGTGCCGTCACCGGAACTTCAGGAGGCGGCATCATCAACTGGGCAAATGGCGTGACCGCCTCATCGACGGACCGGAGCCTGGGGTTCCTGACAACGGGCTCATTTTCCAGTCCTCGCAGCATTTTCTACGCCTTCACCAACAACACGGGGAGCACCGTAACATCACTCTCCGTCTCTTGGAATTACGAGAAGATGCGCTCAGGTTCGCGACAGTTCGATTGGACCTTCTTCCACGGCGCAACCACCACGGTAGGCACCGCCGCGACTTCGGGGGATCAGTCCTACCCTGCCGACGCGACTAACACAGTCATCTCCAATCCTCCCACCAGCACAGCCAAATTGGTTTCAATCACCGGACTGAGCATCGCCAACGGCGCCACCTACTACCTTCGCTGGACTTACACAGGGCTAGCCGGAGCCTCCAACTCCCAAGGCCTCGCGATCGATGACTTCTCGATCACCGCCACCGGCGCCACCGCTCCCGCAGCACCGACCATCACCAGCATCACTCCAGGTGACCAGCAGCTCAGCGTGGCCTTCACCGCCGGATCCGATGGCGGCTCGGCGATCACCAACTACAAGGTTTCCACCGATGGTGGTTCCACCTTCACCGCTGTTTCGCCAGCTGCCACGACCAGCCCGATCCTCATCACCGGCCTGACCAATGGCACCGCCTACAACGTGCAGATCAAGGCGGTCAACGCGATCGGCGACGGCACCGCAACGGCCAGCACCTCAGGCACTCCCCGCACCATCCCGGCAGCCCCCACGATCACCAGCATCACGCCTGGCAATGAACTGCTCTCCGTGGCCTTCACTGCTGGAACTGACGGTGGTTCGGCGATCACCAACTACAAGTATTCCACCGACAACGGCGCGACCTTCATCGCCCGCTCCCCTGCCAGCACCGCCAGCCCGTTGGTGATCTCCGGCCTCACCAATGCCACCGCCTACGACGTCAAACTCCTCGCGGTCAACGCCGCCGGAGATGGTGCCGCGAGCACGGCCGTCAGCGGCACCCCGGCAGCTCCCGCCACGCCGACCATCACTGCTTCCGGATCACTCGGCGCCCTGACCACGACCTACGGCACCTCATCCTCGAACGCCAGCTTCTCGGTTTCCGGCGCGGCCCTGACTGCGGATCTGAATGTAGCCGCGCCCTCCGGGTTCGTGGTTTCCACCAGTGCTTCCAGCGGCTTCGCCACGTCGATCAACCTCACTCCGAGTTCCGGCGTCGTTCCAAGCACGACCATCTTCGTGCGCCTCGCGCAAACGACCGCAGTCGGCAGCTATTCCGGCAACGTGAGTCTCACGAGCACCGATGCCACCCCACAGTCGATCGCCACGACCAGCAGCACGGTGATTGCAGCGAGCCTGACCGTCACCGGCCTTACCGCCCAGCCCAAGGAATACGATGGAGGCACCACCGCCTCGGTGACCGGCACAGCGGCATTCAGTGGATTGCTCAACGGGGACACATTCTCCCCCACCGGATCGGTGACCTGGGAGTTCACCACCAAGACCGCCGGCAATGCCAAGGCTCTCACCCGCACAGGGGACTATGCCGCGCCTTCGTCAAACTACACGGTCACCCAGCCCAGCCTGACCGCGAACATCACGATCAAGGCCCTCACGGTTTCAGGAGCTCTTGTCACGACCCGGCCCTACAATGCCGGTACGGTCGCCGCGATCACCGGTGCCACACTCAGCGCCCCGATCGGCCTGGATGTGGTCACCCTTACCAATTCCACCACCGGCACCTTCGCGCAGGCCACCGTCGGAGCGACGATCAGCGTCACCACCACGATGGGACTGACGGGGGCCGATGCCTCCAACTACTCCGTGACCCAGCCTACCCTGACCGGTGAGATCATCAAGGCCGACCAAACCATCACCTTCGCCACACTGCCCAGCAAATACGTGACGGACACCGCCTTTGGCCTCACCGCCACTGCAAGTTCAGGCCTGCCCATCAGCTTCTCCAGCCCTGACACCGGCGTGCTGACCATTTCCGGCTCCACCGTCACCCTCGTCGGCGTCGGCACGGCCACCATCACCGCCAGCCAGGCCGGTGACAGCAACTACAACGCCGCCACCTCCGTCGGTCGCACGCAGGTCGTCACGCCCACACCGTCCGTCATCTACACCGAAGGGCTGAACAACACCGCCAGCTTTGTCTCCGTCGCGGGTGGGGCCTACTACTCGGGCAGCTCGGGAACAGGCGACCGTCCGGCAAGCACAAGCTTCGTGAACGTAGGCACTCATTCCTATGGTGTGAGCGGAAGCAGCGCCACGATCACCTCGAACACCATCGACAGCTCAGCAGGAACAGTGATGTCACTGAGCTTCAAGCTCGCGTCCTTCTCGGTCAATTCCACCGGCAATGGAGCGGATGGGCCGGACAACGTGAAAGTGGCGATCAGCACGGACAACGGGACCACCTGGAAGGACACCTTGCAGATCAATGGTAACACCAACGCATGCTGGTCATTCACCTCGGGAACTGGAATCGCGAGCACTCCTTACGATGGTGACACCAACGCAGTCACCTTCACCCCTGCGGGAGGGAACTTGCGAACCACTGATGGTTACAGCACTTTGACCGTGACCAATCTGCCGCAGTCGAGCACCTTGAAGTATCGCATCACCATGCTGAACGACAACGCCAACGAGCGCTGGCTGGTCGATACCATCCAATTCATCGGCATCGTCCCGCAGGTTGCCGCGCCAGTGGGAACTCCAACCGCCTTCACCACGACCTACGGAGCTCCCTCGTCCACACAGACTTTCACGGTGTCAGGCAGCGTCCTCCAAGCCGATCTCATCGCGACTGCTCCCAGCGGCTATCAGGTTTCCGCCGACGGAATCACCTATGGCACGACCGCGACCTTCGCGCAGACAAGCGGCAACGCCAGTGGCACCCTGTATCTGCGTCTGGCGGCGACTGCGCCCGTGGGCAACTACAACTCCGCAGTTATCACCGTGACCAGTGTCGGCGCGATCATTCCCCAATCCGTAGTCACGACAAGTTCCGGCAACACGGTCTCGCCCGCCCCCCTGCCTTCCCTCACCTTCACCGATGGCGTGGTCACGACCTCTGGAGGCGTCGCGAGCTTCTCCTACTCCTACGCCGGCCGAATTGGGACGACCTACAGCTCGACCACCGCACCAACCGCACCTGGCTTCTACACGGTCACGGCGACTTCCACCGATCCGAACTACACCGGCAACGCGAACAACGACTACTTCGTCACCGGACCGATCGCCGGAAACGACAGCGTGACCAAGCCCGCCAACAACTCGGCCACTCAATACACCATCGCCAGCCTGCTGGCCAATGACACGCGGATCGATGGCACCGGCAGCGTGGTCTCCACCGGCCTCTCCATCACTGCCGTCGCCAGCGGATCCGGAAACACGGCCACGCTCAGCGCCCCCAACGTCCTGTTCACGCCCTCGGCTTCCTCACCGGAAACCTTCACCTACACCCTCAGCGACGGCACCAAGACGACGACCGCCACGGTGACCGTCACGGCCTCCGTAGCCGCACCGGTGATCAGTCTGAAGATCACCAGCATCGGCACTCCGGTGTTTGCTTCAGGGAACACCACGGTGACCCACGGGTTCCTCGGCGAGCCGAACCAAAGCTGCAAGATTGAATACAGCCCGGATTTGTCCACTTGGACGAATGCAGGAGTTTTCAACGCAGATGGCAGCGGCGTCATCAGCGCCCAGATCACCGCTTCAGGCGATCAGACCGCCGCGTGGACGAAGATGTTCTTCCGCGCCAGCCAGCCGCCGAACTGACATTGAGGGCACTGCCCTGAACTTCCAAACGGCTCTGATCTCGATGATCAGGGCCGTTTTGGTTTCATGGAGACTCGATGGATCGGCGATTGCTGAAAGTCAGTCTCCAGGATCGGGCACGTGGTACCAGACGCGAATGATCTGGATCCAGGAACTCCCCGTCTCACCGCCCGTATGGAGATAAGTTCCTGATGCGTCGACTTCGAGGCTGACATTGGGCAACACCAAGGTTTCCACGTTGACGATCTTCAAGCCCGAAGTCGCCAGCCACGTGTTGGCCCTACCCAACGTGGTGGGCAAATCCTCGAACGTCCTCTTGAAAAAACCCGACTCCAAAAGGATGGGAAAGAAATCCTTGTAGCCGATAGTCATCGCGAGGTGGGAGTCTATTGGCGGGGCTTTGCCTCATTAGCTTTCTGCTGGATTTTCTCTCCAGCCTTCTGCAGCGCTCCGCCGGTCTTTTCAGCCGCCTTGCGGAGGCCTTCCTCGGTTTTTTCAGCGGCGGTCCTCACGCCTTGCTCGGTCTTTTCGATCGCGTGATCGAGCCGTTCGCCTGGAGTCGGATGGACCACATCGGTGTCAGGCGCTGATGGCTCTTCCTCGTCCGGCGATTGATCCTCGACCGGAATCGCGACCGGGGGCGCGGTGACCTCGACAGGGTCGACCTTCGGTGTTGGCGGAGCCGGGACGACTGCCACCGGTGCGGCGGGCGCTGCGGGTTCAGTCGGAGATTCCTTTTTCCCACAGGAAACGAAAAGCGACGCAAGGGCGAAGCCCATCACAGGCAGCACGGAAAGCGGTTTCATGTCAAAGATATGCTCCCGCGACTGACCAAGGTCAAGGAACGGCAATCGCGGAATCAATAAACGTCACGCAGGTATCGCTTGTCCTTCTTCAGCTGGGCGATGAAGGCAGTGGCATCCTCGTCGGCAAGTTTGCCGTGTTCGACAATGACCGCGTGAAGCGCTTGATCGACGTCCTTGGCCATGCGCGTGGCATCACCGCAAACGTAGAAAGCCGCTCCGTCCTGCAGCCATTTCCAAAGCTCGGCACCCTGCTGGATCATGAGGTGCTGGACGTAGATCTTTTCCTTCTGATCGCGCGACCAGGCGAGGTCGAGTCGGGTGAGCGTGCCGTCCTTCTGGTAAGCGGTGAGCTCGTCCTCGTAGAGGAAATCACTTGCGCGATACGGGTTGCCAAAGAACAGCCAGTTGCCGCCCTTTGCATGGGTCGCCTTGCGCTCTTCGAGGAAGGCGCGGAACGGCGCGATGCCGGTGCCGGGTCCGACCATGATGACCGGCGTATCGCCATTTTCCGGAAGACGAAAGGCTTTGTTGGAATGCACGAACACGCCGGGCTGCAAGCCGTTTGAACGGTCGGCGAGGAAGGTCGAGCAAATCCCGCCGCGTTTCCTGCCGTAGGCGGAGTAGCGGACGATGGCGACGCAGAGGTGGACCTGGCCAGGATGGGCCTTCGGGCTGGAGGCGATCGAGTAGAGGCGCGGCTGGAGTTTTTTCAGGATACCGACGAAATCCTCTCCATCGGTGAAATCCGCCGGGTGATCGATGACGAGGTCGCTGAGATCGCGACCCCAGCAAAAGTCATCCCAGGCCTTCTTGTCGTCGGCCTCAACCAGTGAGCGCAGGAACGGTGAGCCGCTTCGTGCCTGCCACTTCTGGACGATCGACTTGTTCAACGTGCCGACGTCGAAATTGGAAATCAGGGCATCGCGCAGTGGGGCCTCGCCACCATCCGGAAGCGGCACGCTGCCCGGCTTGAAAGGCAGGTTGGCGATGATCAGATCGACCAGGTTTTCCGGATTGCGCGGAAAGACTCCAAGTGCATCGCCGACTTCGTAATCAAGGCCGGAACCTTCCAATGAAAGCTCGATATGATGGGTCTCCTTTTCGCCGCCGGTGTTGAGATTGAAGTTCTCCAGGATCGGCGAGGGGAAGGGATTCTTTTTCGAGAAACCTGTCTCAACTTCCAAGACCGGAGCAGCAGACGAAACGGCCGCGCCCGAGGGGGCAAGGAGGGCGATCACGCCTTCGGACCATTCCTTGAACGGCGCATCAAAATCCACGTCGCTGTCGACTCGCTTGAAGAGGCGGGTCGCACCGAGTTGCTCCAAGCGGGTATCGAACTCGATGCCGCACTTGCAGAAATCAGGGTAGTTCGTATCGCCCAGCGCAAGGACCGAGAAATTCACGCCTTCAAGACGTGGCGAGGCATCACTCAGCAGCCAGCCGTGGAAATCCCCGGCGTTGTCCGGTGGCTCGCCGTCACCATAGGTCGAGGTGATGATCAGCAGGTTCCTTTCCTTCGTCAGTCGGCTGCGGTCGTAGGCTCCGATGTCATGGAGTTCCGGCTCGAAATTACCCTTCTTGAGGGTTTTCAGGAACTTCTTGCCGAGGCCCTCGGCATTTCCCGTCTGAGAGCCGAAAAGGATTGTCACCGGTACCGTCGGGCCACTTTCAGCGGTTGCCAGGCCTCCGGCGAGCAGTTTGCCAAGGTAACCGCTCAACCACACCCGCTGTTCGGGAGTGAAGGGAGCGTCGTCAGGAATCACGATCGGGCTGGTCATTTCAGGAGGTGGCCCGGCGTTGATCGGGCGAAAGAGGTGGGAATGGGATATGGCCGTTTAAGCGGGGATCGTGCCACGCGGTGAAGGAAAATCCCCGGGCTCAATCGACAAGGAGCTCGAGGAATCGCGGCAGCACCTTGCGGTAAAGCGTGTTCTTTCCGCCGCGGGCGAGCTGGGCTCCGACAAGTCCCGCGTCGTCATCCGGGTCGGCCGGAGCGAGCGAGGTCTGGGCGGTTCCATTTGTGACCAGTTCACGCACCAGGTGCGCGGAGCCGGCAGCGCGGGACAGGCGAAGAACCACATTCGGCGCGGTGATTTCAAGCAGGCTGAGCGGCGCGGCAGAAGAATCGGCTTCAAGCGAAGCCACGATCTGGACTCCGGCTTTGGACTCCATCGGAAACGTTTCGACATTGCCATCGCGAACGGCGGCGAGATCCAGCCCCGAACGCCAACCGGCCTGAACGCTGATCCAGGCGAGCAATTGCAGCGCCGAGGACCGATGCTTCGGATGATGCACGATGCGGACCTTTTCAATCGAAGGCAGGGCCGAAAGCGCCACCGGATCGTCAAACATTCCCGCCAGCGAGAGCCGATACTGCCAGGTCCGGGTCCAGGCGAGATCCTGCACCACGAGATCGAGCGTCGAGGAGGCGACCGCGTCATTCAATCTGGAGAAGTTCGCCGCTGGATCCGCCCATGACGAGCTGTCGATCACCAGTCGGTCGATCACACTGGAAAGCCGCTCGCGGAAGACATCGCTCAGCTCGCCCTGCCACCAGAAGACCAGCGGCAGGTCGCTGTTGAGATGGCCGAAGACGGTGTTGCGGAAACGACCGGTGACGCGACCGGTGAAGGCAAACGCGATCTGCTCGCAACACACCGATTTTTTCCCCTCGGCCAGATGGCAATGCGCCGTGATCCACGCTCGGATCGAAGGGACTTCCACCGTGCGATCAAATTCCACCAGGATCGCGCGGCAGGCATGCTCGCGGGTCAGCTCGCGGATGATGGCGGAGTTCTGACGCAGCGAGCCGGCTTGCTCCGAACAAGTGACCAGATTGATCAGCGAGGCATTGGTGTGCACCTCATCAGCCTCCCAAAGCTTTCGCAGTTCCTTGTCGATGGAGGCGACAGGCACTTCCTGGCCGAGCTCGGGGTCCATGAGGAGCATTGGGGTGAGTGGTAAATGGTAAGTCGTGAATCGTGGAAGAGGGCGATGGCAGGGCTGAAACAAATCACCACTTACCATTCACCATTTACTTCTTACAATCTGCGCCACGCGTGGCCGTCCTGCTGGAGGAGTTCGTCGGCTTCTTTCGGCCCCCACGATCCGGCGGTGAAATTCGCCATCGGCGGCGGGGTGTCGCTCTCGTGCCAGGCTTGCTCGATATGGTCGATGAACTTCCAGGCTTCCTCGACTTCGTCACGCCGCGCGAAGAGCGTGGCATCTCCCGCCATCGCATCCAGCAACAGTCGCTCGTAGGCTTCCGGGCTGCCTTTTCCGAAACTGGTGGCGTAGTGGAAATCCATCTTCACCGGCTCAAGTCGCAGGCTGGTGCCGGGGAGTTTCGAGACCATGCGCAGCGAAATGCCTTCGTCCGGCTGGATGCGGATGACGAGCACGTTGCCACCGGGAACTCCACCGGGCAGGGCGTTGAACAGCACACAGGGCGCGGGCTTGAAATGCACCGAGATCTCGGTCGACTTCTTCGGCAGACGCTTGCCCATGCGGATGTAGAACGGCACGCCGCTCCAGCGCCACGTATCGATCAGCAGGCGGACCGCGACGTAGGCCTCGGTCGTCGATTCGGGATTCACGCGGTCTTCCTCGCGATAGCCAGGAACCGCCGCACCATCGATGTGACCCGCCACATACTGGGCACGCACGACGTTGGCTGCGACCTTCTCCGGCGTGTCCCACTGACGGAGCGAGCGGATGACCTTCACCTTTTCATCGCGGACGCCATCAGCCGAAAGATCGGTCGGCGGCTCCATGGCCACCAGGCTGAGAAGCTGCAGCAGGTGGTTCTGCACCATGTCGCGCAGGGCTCCCGCGTGATCGTAGTAACCTCCGCGACCACCCTCCATGCCGAGATTCTCGGCACAGGTGATCTGGATGTGGGAAATGTAGCGGCTGTTCCAGAGCGGTTCGAAGATCGCGTTGGCGAAGCGCAGCACCATCAGGTTCTGGGCGGTCTCCTTGCCGAGATAGTGGTCGATCCGGTAGGTGTCGCTTTCGTGGAAAGTCGCGTTCACGACCTCGTTGAGATGCTTCGCGGTGGCGAGGTCGGTGCCGAAGGGCTTTTCCACGATCACGCGTGACCAGCAACCAGGAGCCGCCTCGTTGAGGCCGGCTTCCTTGAGGGAAATGAGGATCGGATCGAAGAACTCAGGCGCGCTAGCGACGTAGAAAAGGCGATTGCCCTTGCGGCCCCGTTCCTGATCGATCGCATCGAGGCGCTCGGCGAGGCGCTTGTAGCCATCGGGATCGGTGAACTCGCTCTGATGGTAGGAAATGTTCTCGGCGAATGGCCCCCAGATCGCCTCATCGTGCCCGGAGCGGGAAACCTTGCGGTTCAGGTCCTGCAGCCCGGCGCGGAACTCGGTATCGGATTTCTCACGACGCGCGAAGCCGATGATCTTCACCCCGGTCGGCAGCTCGCCGTCGACGGCAAGGTTGTAAAGCGCCGGCACCAGCTTGCGATGGGTAAGGTCTCCGGTGGCACCGAAGATCACCACCGTGCAGGACTCGGGGCGGGAACGGGAGACGAGGTCTTCGCGGAAAGGATTGGTCATGCGCGGGAAGGGATTTCAACCCGTTCGCCGTCAGAGGCAAAGGGAATTAGAAAGGAGTCCGACGAATCCTGTTCATGGCAGGAATGCGCCGGGACGATGGATTCGGAGAAAATGACGAATGTCGAAGCACGAATGACGAAAGTCAGAGCATTGGCCCCGCCTCCCACCATTCACCACTTACCATTCACAATTCACTCTTCTACCACGGCAGCGGGAACGCCCGATTGAAGGCGAAGACGCGGTCGCGGAGGGCGTGGAGCTTGGCGGTGTCGTTCGGAGTGGAAAGGGCTTCGTGGATGAAATCCGCCACGATGGCGATGTCCGCCTCCTTCAAGCCACGGGTCGTGACGGCGGGCGTGCCGATGCGGATGCCGCTTGGCTTCATCGGCGTGCCGGTGTCGAAGGGAATGCCGTTCTTGTTGACGGTGATGCCGGCTTCATCGAGGGCGTGCGAGGCCTCGGTGCCGTTGAGATTCTTGGTCCGCAGGTCGACCAACATGACGTGGTTGTCGGTGCCGCCGGAAACAATGCGGAAGCCGTGCTCGGAGAGACGCTTCGCCATCGCCTGCGCGTTTTTCACGACCTGCAGCGAGTAGTCCTTGAACTCCGGCTTCAGTGCCTCGCCGAAGCAGATGGCCTTGGCCGCGATGACGTGCATCAGCGGGCCGCCTTGGATGCCTGGGAACACTTGGGCGTCGATCTTTTTCGCGAACTCCTCCTTGCAGAGGATGATCCCGCCGCGCGGGCCACGCAGGGACTTGTGGGTCGTCGAGGTGACGAAATCCGCGTGCGGCACCGGGCTCGGATGCACTCCGGCGGCGACGAGTCCGGCGATGTGTGCCATGTCCACGAAAAGATAGGCCCCGACCTCACGGGCCAGCTTGCCCATGCGTTCGAAGTCGATCACCCGCGAGTAGGCGGAGGCCCCGACCGTGATCAGCGCAGGCTTCAGCTCGCGGGCGGTTTTTTCAAGCTGGGCGTAGTCGATGTGCTCGTCGTCGGGCGAGACGCCGTAGTGGGTCACATCGTAGAAGCGGCCGGAAAAATTCGCCTTATGGCCGTGGGTGAGGTGACCGCCGTGGGCCAGGTCCATCGTGAAGATCTTGTCGCCCGGCTTCAGCACCGAGAAATACACCGCCGTGTTCGCCTGCGAGCCGGAGTGCGGAT
>JANOBS010000070.1:0-11095 GCA_031411755.1 Luteolibacter sp.
GCATGCGCTTGGTCGGGACCGTGGTGGCGACTCCGACTTTCTGGGAACAACATCAATATCTCATCGTCCTGGCGCTGCACGCTGCCGGGCTGTTCTTCTGGATCGTCGGTCTTTCGCTCAACGCCCGCTACGAAAGCATGCCGAATCCCCCAGCAGGTCCACGATTGCTGGCGAAGGGACTGCTCTGCCTGCCGGTCTTCCTGATGGGCGCGTGGTGGATCCGCTGGTTTCCGTATCCGACGCTTCTCGGCTCCCTGCCGCTAATCCTCACGCTGGTCACGGTGCTCGTGAAAAAGCAGCCGATCCCGATCATGGTCGCGTCCCTGCTGGCGGCGATTCCTCTGGTGGAAGGCGTGGCCGCATTTCCGATCGCGCTCTCACAGGTGCCATCCGGCGGGCGCGTCTGGGAGCAACCGGTCCTGCTGGTGACGCTGGTTTTACCCGGACTCGCGTATATGCTCGGTCGGCGGCTCCAACGCTGGGTGCCCGCCACCTGAACTTTCCAGTCTTGCCCGCCACCTCCCTTTCCTTCACCAAGCCCGCGCATGAGCATCGCCGACAAGCAGCAGCAACTCCTTGATGACCTCTCGTTGTTCCAGGATTGGACCGAGCGATACGAGTATGTCATCAGCCTCGGCAAGAAACTCGCGCCGATGGACGCCGGGGTAAAGGACGCCGACCACCTGATCAAGGGCTGCCAATCCCAGGTCTGGCTGGATGCCACCTATGCCGATGGAAAGGTCCGCTACGTCGCCGACTCCGACTCCGTCATCACCAAGGGCATGATCGCGCTTTTCGTCAACGTGCTCGATGATGAGACGCCCGATGCCATTCTCACTGCCGACCTTTCCTTCATCGATCAAACCGGCCTCAAGGAGCACCTCGCACCGACCCGCGCGAACGCGCTCAACCTGATGGCCACGCAGATGAAACAACGCGCCCTTCAGTTCGCCTCGCAGTCATGATTGCCTCACTCCTCGAATTTGGCTGGTTCAACGACCCGAACGCCTGGGCCGCGCTTTTCACCCTGACCTTGCTGGAGATCGTCCTCGGCATCGACAACATCGTCTTCATTTCGATCCTGGTCGACCGCCTGCCGCTGGAGCAGCGGAAGAAAGGCCGCTTGATCGGGCTCAGCCTCGCGATGGGAGCGCGGATGGTCCTGCTTCTGTCCATCAGTTGGATCATGAGCCTGAAAGATCCGATCTTTCACCTCACCATCCATCCCACCCTCTGGGACATGATCCCGAAAGCTGCCGAACACGGGGGACAGCTCGGATTTTCATGGAAGGACCTCATCCTCCTCGGTGGCGGATTTTTCCTGATCTGGAAATCGACGAAGGAAATTCACCACAAGCTGGAAGGCGAGGAGGAGTCCGCGCACGGCACCCGCGCGGTCGCCAGCTTCGGAGCGGTCCTCGTCCAGATCGCGCTGATCGACATCATCTTCTCGCTCGACTCCGTCATCACCGCTGTCGGCATGGTCAATGATCCGAGCCGCGTGTCACTGATGATGGTGGCCGTCGTGATCTCCATCGGCGTCATGATGCTGGCCTCCGGCTTCATCAGCGACTTCGTCTCGCGGCACCCCTCGGTCAAGGTGCTCGCGCTTTCCTTCCTCATCCTGATCGGCACCGCCCTGATGGCGGAGGCCCTGCATTTCCATATCCCGAAAGGCTACATCTACTTCTCCATGACGTTCTCGCTGCTGGTCGAGCTGGTGAACCTCAAGGTCCGCTCGAAGCACAAGGAGCAGGTTCCGCCGGAGATCTGAATGCAACAGCCTGAAAGATAGGCTCGAAGGTTTTCTTATCGAGAACGATACGTGGCGGCACAATAATGATCCGGCTTCTCAGCCGATTCCCATTCTCAAGTCACGGACGGTCCAGAGGGCGTTGGCGGCGGGGGCCGCGCTGCCTTTCATTCGGCGCGCTCCGTCCTTGCGCCTGGCGCTGAAGCGTTCGCGTGAGGCGTTGAAGGCTTCGTTGACGAAGGCCTTGCTGCCGATGACGGCGCCGTCGCTGAAGTAGCGGATGCGGCAGCGCAGCATGGCGGTGAAGTCGAGCTCGGGCAGGACGGTGCCGTTGTCCTGAGCGGTGGATTTTACCTCGCCTTTGACTTTGATTTTGAGGGTGTGGCGGGCGGCTGTTAGATCGACTTGTCCGCTCTTTCTCTGAAGGGCGAGGCCGAGGAGTTGCCTATAAATTTTGGCGGCGTCCTGCCATTTTTCGGCCTCGAATCCTGCGCCGCGATGGCTGAGGCAGGCGCGGACGAGGCCTTCGCGGGCCTTTTTGCCGTTGCCCTTTTTCCCGCCGCCGAGGGCTTCACCGTAGCTGCTCCAGCGGTAGTGGGCGGGGTCTTCGACCATGCCGGCTCTAACGGGATTGAGGTCGATATAGGCGGCCATGGTGCGTGCGGCGATTCCACTTTCGACGATGACGCTTTTGTAGCGCTGTTCCCACAGGGTGCCGCTGCGCTGGTGGGTGCGGTTGAACCAGCGGGTGAAGCGCTGCAGGAGCGTCTTCATGAACTCGCTGAGGGAGTGCATGCGGTAGGTGTGGCGGGCGTGGATTTCAGATGCCCACGCGTCATTTCCAGCCTCCCGAGCCTGCTGGAGTTCCTGCGCGACGCCCGCCACAAAAGCTGCGGATTGAATCGCCCCGAGGCGTTTCATCAGCATCTCGTCGGAGAGGCCCCCTTCGGGCATTGGCGGGACTTCCAACAGCAGGTGGAAGTGGTTCGACATGAGGCAGTAGGAAAGCACACGGCAGCCGGAGAAGTTTTCCTGCACGCGCATGAATTTGCGGAACTGCTCGCGCTCGTCATCCCCCAGTATAAAGCGCCGGTCGACCACACGGGAGAGGCAGTGGTAGATGGCGGGTTTGTCGAGGGAATCCTTCCAGGGAGCGAGCCAGCGTGAGCGCCTCATGCCACAACGCTAGCGACCGGAATGCATATGGCAAGGTGATTTCCTGCATTTTGTCTGTCCCTTTATAAAGTAGTCATTTTGTAAGTGGTTTCACCTAACCTTTTGACCCCCCTCTCTCCGAAAGATCCCCTCGCGCGATTTCGTTGGAGGCTCATGTCCCGCCCTGCTGTCCCGACTTTGATTTCGAGCTTCCTGGTTTTCACCCTTGGTGCCCTTGCGGTGAGTGCGCAGGAGGCCTCGTTGCGCAGCGCGGCCGACGGTCCATTTTTGCCCGAGCCTGCCTTGGAAGGCGGAAAAGTGCTCGCGCTCTATCCGCCCGACTCGCCGAAGCTCGACGCGAAGCGGATTCATGAGGCGGAGAAATACAATACCACCACCCCGAAAGCGGACCACCTACTCACCACGCTCAACATTCACAACCCAAGCATGGAAGTGCATTTGGTCCCCGACGGGGTGGATAATACCGGCACGGCGGTGATCGTGGTTCCGGGAGGAGGACACAAGATCCTCTGGGTGGGGCCTGAGGGCTACGACCTGGTTCCTTTTCTTGGGAAACGAGGCGTCTCGACCGTGGTGCTGCGAAACCGCCTGCGGGTGGACGGATATGAGCCAACCACGGATGCG
Organism: Luteolibacter sp.; assembly: GCA_031411755.1. GTDB lineage: Bacteria > Verrucomicrobiota > Verrucomicrobiia > Verrucomicrobiales > Akkermansiaceae > Luteolibacter. Next base: position 3,554 of record JANOBS010000070.1, read on the forward strand.
GTGAACGACGCGTTTCAAGCGATTCGTCTGGTGAGGAAACATGCAAAGGAATGGCGGATTGACCCGGCCCGCATCGGCATCATTGGCTTCTCCGCCGGAGCTGAGCTCTCGGCACCCGCCGCGCTGTTTTTCAAGAAGTTCGAGGAAGCGAACGGCGAGGTGTCCGATCCTCTCGCCGGCGTGTCCGCCCGTCCGGATTTCGTCGGTCTCATGTATCCGGGGCCGAGTCCCTTCGCAAAGGGCGCGCATCCAGAGATCCCGGCGAATGCGCCGCCAAGCTTCGTGGTCAGCGCCGGCCCCGGCGACAAGGTGCATGCCCTTTGGGCAGTGGAGTATTACACCCCGATGTTGGAGCGGGGCATCCCAAATGTGGAAATACACCTTTACGGAAACGGGCGCCATGGCGGATCGATCGAGGCGCAGGGAGGAATCCCATTTGGAACCTGGCCCGCGCGCTACCTCGATTGGCTCAAAGACCTCGGCTTCCTGTCCTCCCCGGGCTCCGAAACCAAGGCCGCCAAGGATGTCGCGGAGTTCGCCAAGAAGCCCAATCCTTGAGGAGGAATGTTAGAAAGGCTAAATCGATGCCCTCACAGATCGATCCCTCTCATCATGGTTCACCTCCTAAAAGAGGTCCGGCAGTTTTCCCTAGTCTTCAGACCATGGGAGATTCCCATCGCGTTCCTTGCTGCGAAGACCTCCCTGAATCCGGTGTCACTCCACCCATCGCGGCTTCCACCGGGCTCGGCCCTTCGGCGGGAGGTCTTGGAAATTGATTCCGGAAGTTCTTCTGTTCCATCGGCATCCGGATACTTGAATTCAGACTCGCCGCTGCGGGCTGTATCGCTTCTGCTAGGCTCATGGAGCACGTGCAGCCCGAGGAAACCACCACCCGAGACCCCAGTCCCGCCGGGAGGATCTTCGAGCCAACCCAGTGGAGCCTGGTGCGGGCAGCAGGTCAGACTTCATCGGCAGCACTCGAACAACTTTGCCGTGCCTACTGGCCGCCGATCTTCGCCCACCTCCGGATGAAGGGCCACAATCCCCATGAGGCCGAGGACCTGGCGCAGGAATTTTTCGCCCGCCTGCTGAAAGGCAATGCCTTCGCGACGGTGTCCCCGGAGAAGGGACGGTTCCGCACCTTCCTGCTGGCGGCCCTGAAGCATTTCCTGATCAACGAATGGAAACGCGGCACCACCCTCAAGCGCGGCGGCGGTCTCACCGTAGTGGACCTCGACGGACTCGATCCCTCGGTGCGAGATGCCTGCGAACCGCGCTCGAATGAAAATCCCGAGCTGGCCTTCGACCGACGCTGGGCCCTGACCCTGCTTTCCAAAGTCCGCGATCGCATGCGCCGTGAATACGAGGCGGCGGGCCAGATGGAGCGTCACGACGCGCTCAAGGGCTACCTCCTCGACGGCGCGGAGCCACTTTCCTACGCCGACACCGCCGCCTCCCTCGGCCTCACCGAGTCCGCCGTGAAGTCCGCCGTTTACAAGATCCGCCAGCGCTTCGGGGAACTTCTCCGTGCGGAAATTTCCCGGACCGTGGAAACCGAGGAGGAGGTCGACGACGAGCTCCGCCATCTGATCCAGGCCCTGCGCGGTTAGCTGGAAACTTTGGTCTGTGGTTCTGTTTGATAAAGTCACTCGACGATGAATCCCGACCCCTCATCGGAATCACGCTGTCCAGCCTGCGGCACCTCGACGCAGCTCGCCGGCGATGACTCGCTGTGCCCGGGTTGCTTGTTGGGCGCTGCGCTGACCCGAGGGCAAATGGACGAGGAGCCATCCGCGCCCGCCTTCGAGGAATGCGATGGTTACGCGCTGGAGAAAGTGATCGGTCGCGGCGGCTATGGAGTCGTCTTTCTCGCCCGCCGCGCCGGGTCTTCGCTTCCCTATGCGCTGAAGATGCTGGCCTCGGCCCAGCTCGCCGGACCGGATGAGATCCGGCGCTTCCGCTTCGAGGCAGAGTCCGTTTTCCAGCTCAACCACCGCCACATCGTACGCGTCGTGGACATCGGCGAGCACGAGGGCGCGCCGTATTTCGTCATGGACTACGCCGAGGGCGGAAACCTCGCCGAGAAGCTCGATCACTCCTTTGATCCCACCGCGGCGGAAACTTCCCTCGTCGATCGCGTGCAGCTCATCGTGAAGGTCGCGCGGGCGGTCCACTTCGCCCACGAACGCGGCGTGCTGCATCGCGACCTGAAGCCCGCGAACATCCTGCTCGACCGCCATGGCGAGCCGCTGGTCAGTGACTTCGGGCTCGCCCGGCTGGTGCACACTCCCTCCGGCGTGACGATGACCGGCGCCGCGCTAGGCACGCCGTCCTACATGTCGCCCGAGCAAGCGGCAGGTGGAAGCGTGACCACCGCCACCGACCTCTTCAGCCTCGGCGTGATCCTTTTTCAGATGCTCACCGGACGGACTCCCTTCGAGGGCGACTCCGCCATCGAGATCCTGCGGAAAGTGAGTACTGAGGACGTGCCAGATCCCCGCAAGCTCGCCACGTGGCTGGATCGGGACCTTGCAACGATCTGTCTAACAGCCCTGCACCGCGAGCCCTCGCGCCGGTATGCCAGCGTGGCGATGTTTGCCGATGATCTGGAGCGCTGGCAACGCGGTGAGCCGGTGCTGGCACGTCCGCTCTCGGCCTTCGAGCGGATGGTGAAATGGAGCCGTCGCCATCCGGTATCCGCCACCTTCGGCATCACCGGCGGCTTAGCGGCCATCGGGCTGATCGCCTTGTTCGTGACCGGTTCCGTGCTGGTCCGCAAGGAGCGCAACAACGCACTGCATCAGGAAGCCATCGCGAATGAAAACGCTCGCGCCGCGAAGGAAAGCGAGCTGGCCGCCACCACTGCCCGCGATGAATTCCAGCTCAACGCCTACGCCGCCGACATCTACCTTGCCTTCCGCGCGAACGCCGACGGACACCTCGGACAGGCCCGGCAGATGCTCGCAAGGCATGTGCCAGAAAACGGCGGAAAGGATCTGCGCGGCTTCGAGTGGCATGCGCTAAACCGACTGTGTCGCGGCGACGACGTCCACACCTTTCAGGACCACCGTGCCGCCGTGATGGCCGTGTCCTTCGATCCCACGGGGAAAACGGTCACCTCCGCCGGACGGGATGGCAGGGTGGTGGTGCGCTCGGTCGAGACCGGAGACACCCTCGTCGAACTTCCGAAAGCCGATGCACCAAAGGACCTCGCTGAGATTCCCCTGCTGACCAACGTGACGGCCCGCTCTCAGGAAATGAGCGCGCTGATGATGAGCACGAAGCTCAACCCAGCCGAGCTGCGGATGCGCGGACGACCATCGCGGCTTGGGGAAATTTCCTGCCTCGCGTGGTCACCCGATGGGAAGAAACTGCTCACCGGCGGCATTGGCAACTACGTCCGCGTCTGGTCGATGCCCGATGGCACGCTGCAAGGCCTGATCCCGATCATCACCGCGAAGGAGCTGGCCTTTTCCGCTGATGGCAACTCCCTGTTCGTATTCCGCTCGCTTCCGGAAAACGGTCTGAGCCACGAGCTGCGGATCTATCGAGCGGACAATCTTTCCCTGCTGCGATTCATCGGTGGCTTGCAGGAACCCCATGCCCTATCAGCGGATGGAAGCCAGTTCGCGGTGATGCCGGAAGGCGGCAACCGCATCGAGTTGCATGACCTGGGAGAAGGTCCAGCAGCGCGCTCGTGGGACACCGGATTCTCCGTCAAGCAGCTGGCGTTTTCGACGGATGGAATGACGCTCTACGGCAGCGAACAAAGTGGCATCATGATCGCCATCTGGCGGGCCAGCGATGGTCAGCGCACTGGCTCGGTGTTTCCGATCGCCGGACGATTCGGACGCTTCATTCCCTCACCGGATCGGAAACGCATGGCCTCGACCGGAGCTGGTCAAACCCTCTCGATCCAGGCCATCCAGGCGGACTCGGTTGCGGCTTCCTTGCATGGTCATGAGGACCTAATTCACACGCTTGCCTATTCGCCGGATGGAAAATGGATCGCGTCTGGAGGCAATGACCATAGTTGCCGGATCTGGCAGGCCACTCCGACCACTCCGCAGGCCGTGGGACAGGCGGATTTTGAACCCGAGTCTCCTGCCCTGCCGGACACCGTTCCAGTTCCGAAAGGTTCGCAGGTCGTCTGGGCGAAATCTCCGCAAGGCTACTGGGTCGGTGATGGCGAGAGAAACGGCTCACTTCGATTCCATCCGCTAGGCGACGGCTCGAAGGCCCGTGATTTCCCCGCACCGGACGGACAATACTCCCGACTGCTTCCGACCCCGGATGGAAAAGCACTCGCCTCGTTCTCCTGGCCTCGCGATCTCCGCTGGTTGGATCTTGCAAGCGGCATGTGGAGCCGCTTTTGGAAGCTCTCCGAAGGCACGGTCGGGCCCGTGGTGTTTTCACCGGATGGCAACTGGCTCGCCTCGGGTGGCGATGACAATGCGGTCACCATCCGCAGCAGGAAGACTGGAGAAGTCCTCGCCGTGCTTCGCGGACACCAGGGCCGGATCCTCGATATCGCCATTTCGCCGGACGGCAGGACACTCGCCTCCAGTGCGGACGATGCCACCCTGCGCCTCTGGCACGTGGCGACCTGGCGCGACCTCGGCACCTTGCATCAGGGAGAGACCATCGACCGCCTCGTCTTCTCAAAATCCGGCGACGTCCTGCGCGGCCGGACCACCACCGGACAGGTGCGTGACTTCGGTGGCAGTGGTCGCTGAAAAAAATTCTCAGATTTCTGGAAACTCCGATCACGGAAAGTTGCTGGAAGGGCTTGAGCACCATGGGTGACTCGATGAACCCCACAGCCCCAGATGAAATTGCGCCCCCACGCCCTGTTATTGAGTCTCGCCAGCCTGCTGGTCCTCGCTTGCGAATCCACCGCCACCGTCGTCATCAACAACCTGCCCTTCGGCACCCAGGGCTTCGCGGAATCCCTCAGCGGGCCGGATGGACAGGACTTCTTCGGTGATCCCTTCGACAATCGCGAAATCGCCTTCTCGTTCACCACGGGCAGCGTCGACGCCACGCTCACCGAAGTGGCCTTCCTCGCCTCGGTCGGCGGCAACGGCACCAGCCCGATCCAACTGGAAATCAGCACTGGCGGTTCCGCTCCCGGTGGGACAAATCCCATCATCTTCGGAGCGGCGACGCCCTCCGGTCCGACTCCCGTCACGCAGTTGCTCACGGTCACCCCCGGGTCGCCTGCGCTGCTCCTGGCCAACACCCAGTATTGGATGCGCTTCACGGTTCCCGTCGGAAATGACGTCTACTCCATCCAGAACACGAACACTCCGACGCTTTCCTCCGGATGGACTCTCGGCACCACCTGGCGCTCCGAGCAGGGTCTGCCGTGGGAGGAAATCAACAGCATCCTTTCTCCAAGAGTGAGGTTCACTGCGACAGAAGCGGTGCCAGAACCCGGCACGCTGCTGATCAGCACCAGCAGTCTGCTGCTCCTATTCCGGAGAAAGCGCCACGCCAGCAACAGCCGACTCTAACAGTCACTCGCGCCGATCATGAAAACCTCACCGATCCTAGCCGCCCTCTTCGGAGGGGTGGCCACCGGCATTTCGAACGCAGCCGTCGTCATCGACAACCTCGCGACTGGCAACCAGTCCTTTTCCATGTCGCTCAGCGGCCCCACCGCCACCGGATTTTTCGGAGGACCCTTCGCGGATCGAGAGGTCGCCTTTTCCTTCACCACCGGCTCCTACGACACCACGCTTAACAAACTGGAGTTCTACATCGCCATCGGAAAGCCGATCCTCGGACCGATCCAAATGACCTTGAGCACCGGCTCGTCGGTGCCCGGCGGAATCGATCCAGTCATCCTTGGAAGCGTCACTCCGACGTCCACCAGCCCCACGATCCAGCTTCTTGAAATCGTGCCGACCATCCCCGCTGATCTGACCGCCAACACGCTCTACTGGGTCCACGTCACGGTGCCCACGGGTGGGGCGCTTTACAGTTTCGCCAACACCGACACGCCCATCGTCGAGTCCGGCTGGAGCCTGGGAAACACCTGGAGCCGCACGCCGTTCTCGACTTGGAGCGAGCTGGACTCCGGTCCCGTGGCACGCATCCGACTGACCGTTCCAGAGCCTTCGTCAGCCTTGCTGGGCGGGCTCGGACTGCTGTTGCTGCTGAGGAGAAACCGCCGCGTCTGATCAGGAAATCACCCGCCTCACCGCCTCACGCTTGAGCCGGAGTTCGCGCCACTCGTTGACCAGGCGACTGGCCTCGATCACTCCGCAGCCGGCAGGCAAACGCAGGCGGTTTGCCTCCCACCACACACCACGGATCGCGACGACCGCATCGAAGCGGCCGGCCTCCCAGACTCCGAACGGCGCGCCGAATTCCTCAGGGCATCCGAGTCTCCGTCGCCAGCCGATCAGTTGCGCCAACGTCTCCGGCGTGCGCGGCAGCGGACCAAGCGCGGGCGTCGGATGCAGGCGGCGGATCAGCTCGGCCGGGCTGTGCGGATGATCGAGGTCGACCTCGATCGGCGAGAGGAAATGCACCAGCATGCCGAGATCGAGAATCGTTCGTTCACCGCGACGAACGTGGCCGATGTCGCCAAGCTTCGCGACAAGGGACTGCGCGACATATTCATGCTCGCGGATTTCCTTTTCATCCACGGCAAAAACCTCGCGCTCCTCACGCCGTGCCGTGCCGGCCAGCGCCATCGTTTTCAAAGACGAGCCGCTCAGGGAAAACAGCACCTCGGGCGTTGCCCCAGCAAAGCCACGTTCCCCTACCATCCACGCATACGACATGCGCGGCGGACCTTGTCCGGTCATCGCGGCCGCGAGATCCATCGTCGTGCCGGAAAGGATCAAGCCGTTCTCGACGACCACCGGCACCGTTTTCTCAAACACCCCGCGCCGGATCGCATCCATCACTTCCTGGAACACTCCGGCGAAAGGCCCGGCATCAAGCTCGCCCCACTCGCAATGCGGCGTGGCATGATGGCGGTTGCGTTCGGCGAATTCACCGGCATCAAGCCGCTCGAACGAAGCCGGGATCTGCCACGGCTTCGCCTCATCGAGTCCGTAGCGTTGAAGATAAAACGCGACCCCATCCTCCGGCGGATTGGCCGATGCAGTGAACGGACCATGCCCGAGAATCAGCGTGCCATCCGGCCGCGCGAGCCAGGCTTGTGAGGAAAGATCGTTCATGCGTCCGGCGTGACGATGGTCCCGCTATCCTTGGTCTGCAAGCCCGCCTGCATCATGTCGACGAGCCGCTTTTCAAGCAGGCCCGTCAGCTGGATCGCGCCGCCCTTTTCCGGAAGTTCGCCACTTCGCAGCAAGGCTGTGGCATCGATCGACTCACCGAACACCACGCTCGCCCGTCTGGCTGCTGGGTAAGTGGCGCGACCTAACAGATCCTCCTCCAGCTTCGTCAGCGTTTCCGAAATGCGGCTCGGCGTCGGGTTCTCCTCCAGATAGCCGCTCCGATAGCTGTAAGCTTGATAGGCGACATGGACGCGGTCGATGTCTTCCAGCAAGCGCCGCCTTGCCT
>JANOBS010000071.1:0-7792 GCA_031411755.1 Luteolibacter sp.
AGTGACAAGTGACAAGTGGGAAGAGGTGGAGAGTGCCGGGTGATCGGTGATCGGTGATCGGGGGTTAGGGGTCAGGGGTCAGGGGTCAGGGGTCAGGGGGCAGGGGGCAGTTAGCGAGAGGGGTCAGGGAAGAATGGTTAAGATCTGGCTTCGTCATTCGGAAATTCCTCATTCGTCATTCTCAACCGGCCCCTCGAAACGCATTGCGTTTCATCTTGTTGCGAGCTTGTGAAAAATTTCACAAGCGGGGATTGCGGTTGTGGGAAAGCGTGGCAGAGTCCTTGGCATGACCAAGCAAAACGCTGGTGGGGGTCCCCGAAGAGTGTTGATCATCGGGGGCGGGTTCGCAGGGCTGGAATGTGCGCAGCAACTCGCGAACGACTCCCGCTTTGAGGTGACGCTGGTGGACAAGAACAACCACCACCTTTTCCAACCGCTGCTCTATCAGGTGGCGACGGCCTCGCTGGCGGCCCCGGACATCGCGCGCTCGATCCGTCAGGTGCTGGCGAAGGCGCGCAACGTGACAGTGTTGATGGACGAGATCGCGTCGATCGATCCTGTGGCGAAGCAGGCGGTGGGAACGTCGGGCACGGTGTTTGAGTTCGACACGATGCTGATGGCGGCGGGCGCGCGGACCGGGTATTTCGGTCGCGATGAATGGGCGCAGCACACGCTTGGCCTGAAGTCTCTGGCCGACGCGCAGACGATCCGTCGGACGGTGCTGGCGAATCTGGAGCGGGCGGAGCTGACGACGGACATGGCCGAGCGCAGCCGCCTGATGACGGTGGCGATCGTCGGCGGCGGGCCGACCGGGGTGGAGCTGGCGGGGGCCTTCGCGGACCTGATTCACCGCTCGTTGAAATCGAATTTCCGCCGGATCGATACCGGCAAGCTGCGGGTGATCCTGATTGAGGGCTCGGACCGGATCCTGGAGACCTATGACCTCAACCAGAGCGAATACACGCGGCAGCGGCTGATTTCCCTGGGCGTGGAGGTGTGGACGAACACACGGGTGGTCGATGTGACGGCCGGAAAACTGGATCTGAAGGACGGTCGGGTGCTGGAATCGCAGGCGATCATCTGGGCGGCGGGGATCGCGGCCAGCCCGCTGACGGCGATGCTCGGCGTGCCGGTGGATCGGGGTGGCCGGGTGACTCCGAATCCGGATCTTTCGCTGCCGGGTTTCCCGGATCTCTTCGTGGCGGGCGATCTGGTGGCGATGAAGGACAGCGACGACAAGCCGGTGCCGGGAGTGGCCCCGGCGGCGGTGCAGATGGGCCTGCACATCGCCAAGCTGCTCAAGGAAGAGGCGCGGCTGGAAAAGACGAAATTCGCGGCGGAAAAGCACGGGCTGAGGCCGAGATTCCGCTACTTCGACAAGGGCATGATGGCGATCATCGGCAAGAACCACGCGGTGGTGAAAGCCGGCAAGCTGCGGCTGCAGGGTTTCATCGCCTGGGTGATGTGGCTGCTGATCCACATTCTTTTCCTGATCGGCTTCCGCAACAAGCTGGCGGTGCTGCTGGGCTGGGGTTTCGCCTATTTCCGGGACAATCCGGACGCACGGGTGATCGTCAATACCCCGCCGATTGTAAAAGCAGGGCCATGAGCGACGTTTTCAAGCGTGGTCTGGCTCTTGGAAGCTGTTTGAAAGTTACTGCCAAACGAAGATCGACGGCCTATTTTCCTCAGAGTCGCTGAGATTGAATGAGGTCGCGGAGTCTCCCAATCAAAGGTTTCTCGGTGATCTCCGCGATTCCTCGGTGCCTCTGCGGACAAAGAATGCAGACCAAATCGACAAGCAGCACTTTTCAGCCAGCCTCTTAGAGACAAACCCGTCCCGCTGCGGCGTTTTCACCTAGTCAAACCTTCATGAAATCAAACTTTGCCACCACTGCCGCCGCCGTCGCGGTGATCGGAGCCGGAGCCTTCCTCGCCGGGAGGTCCAGTGTTTCCAACGATCCGGACGCCCAAGCCACCAAGGACAAGGCTGCCGCCCTTTCCTCGCGCGCCTCCGGCAATGCCTCCCCCGGTGGGGAATCCGGCAGCCGCAGCTCACGCACTTCCTCGACCGGCCGCAGCTCGGCGGTCGCCGCCCAGGCGGGCACGAAGGAAGAGCGCCTCGCGAAGCTGGAGGCCATCATCCGCGGCGACGATCCGATCGCCCGCAATCGCGCCTTTCTCGCCTACCTCGACCAGATCGATCCGTCCGAAATGAAGGATGCCGTGGCTAAATTCCGCTCGCTGGGCATCACCGAGGAGCGCTTCAGCGAGTACTCGATGCTGCTGACGGTGTGGGCCAAGGCAGATCCGATGGCCGCCCTCGCCTATGCGAAGGAGAACACGCGCGGCGGATTCGCCACCAACACCATCCTCAGCGCCTGGGCCGCCAACGATCCGGAAGCCGCCATTCAATGGGCCAAGGCCAATCACCAGGGCGATGAGGCGAACCCCTACATGGCCGGGATCATCAAGGGAATCGCCGCCACCGATCCGGTGCGGGCCACGCAGTTGCTGACGGAAATGCCGTTCGGCGATCAGCGTGGCGAGGCCCTCGCCGGCCTGCTGCCGCACATCCTCGCCCAGGGCCCGGAGGCCGCCCGCGAATGGATCACCTCGATTTCCGATGAACGGCTCCGCAACGGCGCCATGGCCCGCGTGGCTGAAGAGCTGGCGGCAGTGGATCCGAAGGGCACGGCCGACTGGCTGCTCGCCAATCCAGGTGAGGCCACCCAGCGCAACATGGACAACGTGCTTTCCGCCTGGATGGAAAAGGACCAGGCCGGAGCGCAGGCCTACTACCAGGCACTCCCAGCCGGTGAGGCCCGTTCCAATGCCCTGCGCGGCATCGTGAACTCCCTCGCCATGGAGAATCCAAAAGCCGCGGCCAACTACATCGACAACCATCCAGCGGATGTGAACGACCGGGTCGTCCAGCAGTTCGTCTGGCACTCGTTCGGAGAGGATCCCGCCCTGGCCGCCTCCTACATCGCGAAGATGAGCAATGCGGATGAGCGAGATGGCACCTACCGGCGCATGATCGATGGCTGGCTCCGTCAGGACGAAGCCGCCGCCCGCACGTGGATCCAGTCGAACCAGCTCCCTCCGTCCGTCCAGGAACACGTTCAGGGATCCTTGCAAAAGCTCGACCAACGGAAGCAATAAGTCAGTCGACATTTTCCGAAGTACCATCTAACAGGAGCCCGTGTCTGACGTCTTGACGATCGCTGTTCTGGGCTGTGGCTCCAGGGGTAGGACTTATTCGAAAATCATCGGCACCTACGGCGATCGCTATCGCCTGACGGCCGCCGCTGATCTGGTCGCCACGCGGCGGGAGACGGTCGCCTCGTTTGCCACTGAAGGCGATGTCCGGCAGTTCGAAAACGCGGAGGATTTCTTCGCCGCGGGAAAACTGGCGGACGTGGTCATCGTCGCGACGCAGGACTCGCAGCACTTCGGTCATGCGATGACCGCGCTGGAGCTCGGCTACGACATTGTCCTCGAAAAGCCCGCTGCGGACTCGCTCACGCGTTGTGAGGAGCTCGACCGGCGTGCCCGCGAGCTCGGGCGACGGATCGTTCCCTGCTTCGTGCTGCGCTACACGCCGTTCTACTCGACCGTGAAGCAGGTGATCGACAGCGGCAGACTTGGCCGCGTCATTTCCATCCGCAGTCATGAAGGCGTGGAGCCCTATCATCAGGCCCATTCGTTTGTGCGCGGCCATTGGGCGAATACCCAATCCTCCTCACCGATGATCGTCGCGAAGTGCTCGCACGATGCCGACCTGCTCTGCTGGTTCGGTGGGGCTCCGCTGCGTGCGATTTCAAGTCATGGCGACCGTTCGTGGTTCCGCAAGGAGAACGCTCCGGAAGGTGCACCGGCCCGTTGCACCGATGGTTGTCCGGCTGCGGAGACCTGTCTCTATGACGCCCATCATTATCTGGGTGGAAAGCGCCGCTGGCTGCGCATGGTGATGGATGGCTGGGAAACGGCGGATGACGAGAAGATCCTGCACTTTCTCAAAACCTCACCGTGGGGACGCTGCGTCTATCATTGCGACAATGACACCGTGGATCACCAGGTGCTCGCCTGCGAGCTGACGAACGGGGTCACCGCGACTCACACGATGACCGCCTTCGACTGCGGGCGCAGCATTGAGATCTATGGAACCCTCGCCGCGCTCAAAGGTGGCGACACGGCCAAGGAAGCCGGCGCGCCGGAATTGTGGCTGCGGCATCACGCCACGGGCGCGATCGAGGAAGTGCCGGTCATGCAGCCTGGCGATGAAGGCTACGCCGGACACGGTGGCGGCGACCAGGGGCTGGTGGACGCACTGGATGGCCTGTTCAGAGGGGAAACCGCGGTGCCTCCCGGTCTGGACGGACTGGCGGGTCATCGTCTCGCCTACCTCGCAGAGGAGGCCCGCGTTTCCGGGCAGCGGGTGACGGTTTGAAGGCCGCCTGCAAGTCTCATCGACAAGCCGCACGAGGACGCTAGAGTCCGCGCGATGCGTTTGTTCCCCACACTTTTATTGACCGCCTGGACCTCCATAGGACTGGCTGCCGCCGCACCGGAGGCTCCCAAGGATGCCCCCAAGTCCGATAAGCCCGATAAGCCCGAGGCCGCCGAAAAGAAGGACGAGAGCCCGAAGGAGCCGATCGTCCGGGAAAGCACAGTGGAAATCGGCGGGAAGAAAATTCCCTACAAGGTGACCACCGGCAAACTCGTTCTCAAGGACGACGAAGGCAAAGGACGGGCGTCAATTTTCCATGTCAGCTATGAGCGCACTGATCTGACTGACAAGCAGAAGCGCCCAGTGATGTTCGCCTTCAACGGCGGCCCAGGTTCCTCAGCCGTGTGGCTGCATCTCGGAGTCCTCGGACCGAAGCGGATCTCCATGCCGGGCGACGGCACCACTGCCCCCGCTCCGCCGGCACGGTTGATCGACAATCCGGAAAGCATCCTCGATCAGTGCGATCTCGTATTCGTGGACCCTGTTTCCACCGGCTACAGCCGCGCGGAAAAGGACACCAAGCCGTCCGAGTTCCACGGCGTCGAGGAAGACATCGCCTCCGTCTCCGACTTCGTTCGCCGCTGGGTGACCGAGCATGAGCGCTGGGGCTCGCCGAAGTATCTGTTGGGCGAATCCTACGGTGGCATCCGCGTGGCCGGCCTCACCAGCCAACTTCAATCCCGCTATGGCATGAGCCTGAACGGCGTGGTGATGCTTTCGTCGCTGGTGGATTACCGCACCCTGTCCTCCTCATCCGGCGACGACCTGATGTATTCGGTTTATCTACCGACCTACGCCTCCGTGGCCCACTACCACGGGAAGCTGAAAGGCGATCGCCTCGCGCTGATCGAAGACGCGCGCAAGTTCGCCTTCGGGGACTACTCCACAGCCCTGCTGCAGGGAACGAATCTAACAGAAGCACGTCGCGCGGAACTGGCAACAAAGCTTGCCAGCATCAGCAGCATCGACGCCGCGACCTGGCTGGCGCATGATCTGAGGATCGATCCGACGTTTTTCCGCGCCGAGCTGCTGCGGAAGGAACACAAGGTCATCGGTCGCTTCGATGCGCGCGTGGCCTGGGGCTCGACGGGAGATGCCAATCCGGTCGCGGATTACGATCCTTCCTACTCGCTGGCCTACGGTGCTTTCTCCAGTGCGATGATGGACTACCTCAGCCAAGACCTCGGCTGGAAGGAAGACCGTCCCTACGAGATCCTGACCGGCAAGGTGCAGCCCTGGAACTGGAGCGCCAGCAATGGCTACGTGAATCTCAGCAACCGCCTGGGATCCGCCATGCGCGACAATCCCCATCTCCGCGTCCTTGTGATGTGTGGTCGCACCGATCTCGCCACGCCGGAGGATGGCATCGCCTACTCGTTCCGCCAGATGTTCGAGGTGCCGGATGCCCAGCGGGCCAATGTTTCCTTCACCCACTACGATGGTGGGCACATGTTCTACCTGAATCCGCCTGACCTCTCGAAGTGCCGCACCGATCTGGTGAAATTCCTCAACCCCTGACGGAAATGGATGAGTCACCTGCCACACCCCCTCCCCTGCGACAACCACAGGTGACGAATCCTTATGGCCCGCCCGCGTTGCAGCAGCCGGTCATTCAAAGCCCCTATGCCACGACCGAAGATGACCGGACGATGGCGATGCTCTGCCACCTGCTTTCGATTTTGACCTGGTTCGTCGGCCCGCTGGTCATCTGGTTGGTGAAAAAGGATAGTTCGCGCTTCGTCGACCACCATGGCCGGGAGTCTCTGAATTTCCAACTCACCGTCTTTCTGGCCAGCATTTGCCTGGGAGCCATGGCGTTTGTGCTGATGTTCTTCTTCATCGGTATCCTGCTGATTCCGGTCCTTATGGCGATCAGTGTGCTGGCCCTCGTCGCCGAGATCATGGCGGCAATAGCAGCCAATCGCGGAGAGTGGCATCGCTACCCCTACACGATCCGGTTTTTCTAACAGAAGGAGCGGAACTTCGGATTCTGAGGCCTTTGATGAGAGTCATTCATTCAAATTGCTCGATTCGATGAGTCGCCCGACATGCATGACCTGAATTCCCCGGATTCCGATGAACGCCGCGCATTTCCAAGGAAAGGCGGATTCACCTACGAACCGCCTCAAGCTGGCCCGCTTGGCCAGCTCCGCGCTCTACAAGCACCGGACCTACCATGAAATCCACCACACTGCTCCTACTCGCCGCCACGCCCGCCTTCGCCGGTGCTCCCATCGATCCCGCCCCTCTCGAAGCCAAGGCTGATCCCGCGTGGATCACCCCCACCTTCGACATCCGCGCCCGCTATGAAATGGCGGACATCGACGGCTATGATGTCTCCCACGCCCTCACCACCCGCGAGCGTATCGGATTCAAGACTGCTGCCTGGAACGGCCTTTCCTTTGTCGCCGAAGGAGAGTTCAGCCAGGCCCTGATCGACGACTACAGCGGCGGCCCGGGCAAGGCCAAGAACACCGGCGGGGTCGATCCCTTCGTGAAGAACAACTCCTTCATCTTCGATCCGGAAACCAACGAGCTCAACCAGCTCTACATCCAGTATGCCGCCTTCGACACTGTCGTGAAGGTTGGTCGCCAGAAGATCATCTACGACAACGCCGCCTTTATCGGAAACGTCGGCTGGCGCCAGAACGAGCAGACCTATGATGCCGTCTCGATCACCAACAAGTCGATCGATGGACTCACGCTGAGCTACTCCTACATCGACCAGGTCAACCGCGTCTTCGGTTCCTCCGCCTCCGGCATCTTCAAGAACGCTCCCGGAGAGATCCACCTGCTCAACGGCTCCTACACCGGCATCAAGGGACTCACCTTCGGAGGTTACGCCTACCTCATGGAGTTCGATGAAAAGGCCGCCATGAAATGGGACAACAGCACCTACGGCCTCAGTGCCAAGGGCAAGCTCGGAGGCATCGACCTCTACGGCGAAGTCGCCTACCAGAATGAGGCCGGTGACTTGAACGACAAGAACGCGATGTACTTCCACGTCAACGCCACCAAGGCCTTCGGCACCCAGAGCCTGACGGTCGGCATCGAACAACTCGACGCCGGATTCCAAACCCCACTGGCCACCGTGCACGCCTTCAACGGTTTCGCCGATGCCACGGATGTGCGCCGCATCGACGGCAGCCACGGCGGACTCACCGATTCCTACATCACCCATGTGACCCCGATCTTCTGCGGCATCAAGTGGGCGAACTCAGTGCACTTCTTCGGTGACAACACCCTCGGAGCCAACCTCGGTTTCGGCTTCGACTCGGT
>JANOBS010000072.1:0-6760 GCA_031411755.1 Luteolibacter sp.
CCGCCGAAACCGCCTGATCCCCATTGATGGTGGCACCTGAGGCTGTTAGAGTCACAGGGTAGTTGGTCGTGCCGTTGCTGAACGCGGCGGAGGCATCGCCTCTCAGGGCCAGGGTGCCGCTGCCACCGATGCTGATGCCGCTGGTGCTGCCGAAGGCATTGGTCGCCACGCCGGTCTGGATGGTGCCGTTGGTGATAGTCACCGCGCCGGTCATATTGCTGGTGCCCTGGAGGATCAGTGTGCCTGCGGCTGTGGCGCGTTCCAATGCAAGGGCACCGCTTCCACTCTGGGTGATGTTGCCGGTGATGGTGGAGGTTCCCGTGCCCGTGAAGCTGAGCTTCGGCGTGGCCGTGGAGTTCGTCGTGAAGCTCGCCATGGTCAACGGCGCCGTGTTGGCAATCGTGAGAGTGGTCGCGGTGGTCGGAGACTGCGTGACGGCTCCGAGGCCCAGTGCGTAGGAGTTTCCATTCGTCACCGTAAGCGTGGCGGTGGTCGCCGCGCTGACAGTCACGGCTCCGAGCTTCAGGGTATTGCCCGTGCCGCTGCCGTTATTGTTCACATTGATCGTCGAGTTGGCGCTGATCGTCGTGCTCGCGTCGGCAAAGGTCGTGTTGTTGGTGTTGTTGAGAAGGCTCAACGTGCCGGCAGAGATAGTGAGCGCGGAATTCTGAATCGCATTGCTGTTCGTCAGAGTCAGAGTGCCCGCACTGAGGGTGGTTGTTCCAGTGTAGCTGTTGGAGTTTGAAAGCACCCATGTGCCACCACCGGCCGTCACGCTCAAGGCCCCGCCAACGTTGTCGGTCAGCTTTCCGGCGAAGGTGCTGACGCCGCTGCCGGCGCGGCCAGAAAAACCGAAGCGCACCGACCGGGCACCCGTGCCGCTGAAGCCAATGTCGGTGTTGATGGTCACGGCCTGGTTGCTGGAGTTGTTAATCAAGTTGGAGCTATTGCTCGCGACAACAATCTGGCGGTAGTCCAAGACAAGAGGCGCAGTCGCGCCACCTCCGCCGGTGCCGTTGGTCCCGCCCGATCCATAGTCGATGCCGGTACTCGCAGCAGTAGAAGGAGCGTTCAGGATGATGTTTCCATAACCGGCACCGTCGGCAATGCTGTTGAGGCTGAATACTGAATTGGCGCCACTACCATCCTCGTTTTGAATCGAGCTGGTAATTGGACCCGTGAAGGTGTTCGAGGTGCTGTTCAACCTTAATTGGGCCCAGTTGGCAGTGCCTAAAAGCGTCACACCACCAGACCCGGTGACCGCCCCACCGATGGTCATGTTGCTGCGGTTACCAATCAACGAGGAGAAGGTGGCCACCGAACCGTTGTTCAGCGTGATGGGACGCGATCCAAGATCAACCAGAGTGCTGCTGACGTTGGACGAAAGCGTGGCGTTGCCGTCAAAGGTGATCGTCGAACTGGCGGCTCCGAGGTTGGTGTTTGTAGTGACAGCCACCGTGCCCGCATTGATGACTGTGCCGCCGGAGTAGTCGCTGGTGGTGGAGCTGAGGGTGAGCGCACCGGAGCCGTTTTTCACAAGCGTGACATTGCCACTGTTGTTATTGATGGGAGCGCTGACGGAAATGGTGCCGGCACCGGGGGTGACGTAGAGATTGCCACCGCCAGAGGGGGTGGTCAGAGCACCGGTGCCGTTAGCGAGGACAAGCGCCGTGGTGGCGACGCCGTTCAAAAGACCAAAAGTCTCCAAATTATTGCCGGTAGCGAGGGTGATGGCTCCCGTGGCAGTGACGGAGGTGCCGTTGGACGTTAAATCGATGGCTGATCCACCGGACGTGGCAGCGACCTGAAACGTGCTTCCTGATTTGTTAACTACGTAATAGATATTACCAGCAGTCAAACCGCCGGGAGCTGTGCCACCAAGAATGAAGGCGTCCCCGTTGGCGAAGGTATTCGACGCCAGGGAGAAGGTATTGCCAACGTTGTCAACGGTCATGGCATTGGCACCCGAGATCGACCGCAAGGCGGTAATTGTGCGAGTTCCAGTAAGTCCGGCACTGCCACCGGCAGCGGCACCTGCGTTCGCGGTGTAGGCGTTGGCAGCGGTTGTCCAGGTGGTTTCGGCGGAGCCAGCGATGGCGGCTTGAGCGACGAAGTCCGAGCTGAAGGTGGCGTAATCTGTCGAGGCGAAGCCGGCAGCATTTCCACCGGTGGTATACCAAGGTCCAATGATCGTGCCAGCAGTGGTCGTGCCCGCACTGGTGACCTTCCAACGGCTGTTGCCGCTCGAAAAGCCGGAGTTGAAATTCGCAGACGCGGTGCCGGACCGGGACAAGCTGGTCAGGATCATTTGGGTGCCGCTGCTGCCGCCGTTGGTCCAGTTGAAGCTCATCTGTCCGGCGTTGAGGGTAACTGCTCCGACGGTTTCATTGGCGTTGGCATTGCCGGCATCCGCAGAGAACGCGCCGAAGGTGCTGCTGCTGTTGACCGCGATGGGAGCTCCATTTGGGATGGCGAGGAGGTCGGTGGTGCCAGAGCGGTTGAACTGCAGCGTGCCGCCGTTGAACGTGATGGCGGTGGTGCCAGAGATTTTGCCGGTGCCGGAGCCCAGAGTGAGTGTGCCGCCGTTCAAGAAGGTCGTTCCGGTGTAGGTGTTGTTGCCGGTGAGGATCTGCGTGCCCGCACCCATCTTGGTAACGTGCATACCTGTCGCTCCATCGTCGATGACACCGGCGTATGTGAAAGTGCTGCCGGAGGGAGTGTTGAGTATCAGGTTCGTCGCGCCGTTGTAGCCACTACTGAACGCGCTGGAGAGATTACCCGATGTGCCCGTAAGACCGCCGAAGGTCGGGGTGGTGACTCCACTGAGAACGAAGCTGCCACCGCCAGAGGTGTCGAGACCACTAAACTGAAGGCCGGTGGGCGTGTTGATGGTGATGGTGGCGCTGGTGCCAGCGGAGATCGAGCCAGTGCCGCCGATGTTGGTGAGGGGAGCCGTGCCGGCGGTTAGGCTGCCGGTCTGGTTGAATTGAACCGTTGCGTTGTTGATGAGCTGGCCGGCAACCGAACCGCCGGTGTCGAACCGGAGCGTTCCGGCGCTGACGGTGGTGGTGCCGGTGTAGGTGTTGGCCTTGTCGAACACGAGGGTGCCAGTGCCGAGTTTGACGAAATTGATCGTGCCGCCGGAGGAACCCGTGGAATTGGTGATGGCGTTGCCCTGGGTAAAGGTTCCAGCCGTGGCGGTGCTGGTATCGAAGGAGACAATGGCTCCGGCCTGAAGGCCTTGCGCGGAGGTGTTGGCCACCGAGATGTTGCCGAGCAGGGTACTGAGATTGGCGCTGGTGAATCCGGCGGTGCCTGCGGAATCGACGTTCAACTGGAGGGTGGCACCGCTCTTCACATTGAGGTTGGCGGCCGTATTGCTTGCGAGTGCAGCCTCCTTGGTGATGACCAGCGAGCCCGCGCTGACGGTGGTGACACCGCCGAAGGTGTTGGTGCCGGAGAGGGTGAGGGCGCCGGTGCTGTTCTTTGTCAGACCGCCCGAGCCATCGATGTTGCCGGCAATGCCTACGGCAACGTTGTTGGTATTGATAATGCCCGTCTGGGTCATGGTGACGGCACGGGTGGCGGGCGAGGCGAAACCAGCACTGGCGAGCAGCGACCCGCCGTTGAAAACGAGGGTATTGCTGACACTGCCGAGCGAGCCGGTGTTTCCGACAGTGATCGACCCACCGGTGATCGTCAGTGCCCCGTTGAAAGTATTCGCGGTATTGCCGAGGATGATATTGCCGGGGCCGGTTTTCTCAAAGCCCGCCGTGCCGGTGCTGTTGCTGATGACACCACTGATGGTGAAGCCGGTGTCGGCAGCGCCGTTACCATTGTTATACAGGGATGTGATGGTACGGTTGGTGCCGTTAAGGTCAATGCCGTTGGCAAGCGTGCCTTTGGCATTGGTGTTCATGTTCACATCTCCACCGAGGACGAGGACGGTCGGATTGAAGAAGCCGGTCGCGCCGTTCACTCCGGTCGCGCCCCACTTCAGCACGGAACCGGAGGTGCCGATTGTGATCGTGGAGCCCGTGCCACCCTCTCCGCTGAAGCCGCTCGTGCCGCCGAGAATCTGGATGGCGGTGGCCCCAGTTCCCAGACCACCGGCGTAGGTCAGATTGCTGCTGAACCGCATGCCCAAGATGCCACCGTTCATGGTGACGTTGCCGCGGCCAGTGAGGTTCGTGCCGGTCTGCTGAGTAATAGTGCCACCATTGACGGTGATACCGCCGGAAAAGGTGTGAGCGGCGTTAGGCGCGGCTTGATCGAGAATCAAAACTCCAGAGCCATTTTTTACGATCCCACCCGCTCCAGAGATGACGTTCGACGCGGAGCCTGCAAACGTATGGGTTCCAGAGCCACTGAAAGTCAGCGCATTGCCGTTCAGGTTCACCGCACCGTAGCTGAGGTTGCCGGCGGCGGTGTTACTAAACTCGGAGGCGGTGTTCAGGATAATTGCCGTTGAAATCGTCTGGGCGGAGGAGGAGGCATTGAAAATGCCAGACAGGGAACCTGTGCCGCCGATGGTGAGGCTGGTGCCGCCAGACATCGTGACTGAACCAACCGCAGAGGCGAAGGCAATGCTACTGGCCGCCTGCGTACCGCTGAGGGTGATGGCACCGGTGTTGGTGGAGGCCGCCACAATGTTCAGATCATCCGTATTTCCAACGGTCGCAGTCGGGGTGCCGCCAGTGCCTGTGAGCTGATCGTTCCAGAATGCGTTGGTTCCATTCCATGTTCCGACCACGGTGGAGAAGCCTGTCCCAGTGCCGTTCACGTCCCAGTAGAGGCTGGCGGCATTTGCGGTAGCTGCGCAAAAGACGACCGAAAGGAAGGAAGTAAGGGTAAGGGCGCGACGGAATTTTGGTTTCATGGGAAGATCGTTTTGTGGTTGTGAATCAACCGAAGAGAACAACGAATGGACGTAAGAACTTTCCACTTACGAGTGGTCTCCAAGTAATTACTTAGGAAGGTGACAGAGTGACGATAAAAAATTTCCTGTCCACCTACCTTTCATTTCAGGTAGAAATCCATCATGTCTTATCTGAATATCCTCTCCGCAGCCGAGCAGGTGGCAGATTTCCTGCGCAAGGAGCTGTTGAGGGGAGCCTGGAACGGTTTGATGCCCGGGAGTGACCGTCTGGCGGCGGAGCTGGGCGTGGGGGGCAACACGGTGGAGGCGGCATTGAGGTTGTTGGAAAAGGAAGGTCTGCTGGCAAGTCAGGGGCGGAGACGGGGGCGGATCATTGTGGCACCGGGCAGCGGCCAAGTCGGGCGCAAGCTCCGGGTGGCAATTCTCGTGGGTGAGGACTCCGACCGGAGGCTTGAGTATATGGTGAAACTCGAGCACGGGCTGCTGGAGGCCGGGCACAAGGCCTTTCACCTGACCCAGACGCTCTTGGGCGAATTCGGGATGGATGTGGATCGCGTCGCCAAGATAGTGGCGAAGACTCCGGCGGATGCGTGGATTCTTGTCGGGGGGTCGCGGGAAGTGCTGTCTTGGTTTTGTGAGCAATCGACGCCGACGATGGCCATCTTTGGCCGGAGGCGGGGGCTGCCGATGGCTGGAGTCGGACCGGACAAGCCGCCAGCATGTGCATCTGCCACCCGTGTCTTGATCGACCTCGGTCATCGGCGGATCGTCATGCTCGCACGGCGCATGCGGCGACTGCCCGAGCCCGGTGCTCCTGAGCGTGCTTTTCTTGAGGAACTTGCCGTCCATGGAATTCCACCCGGCCCCTACCACCTGCCGGACTGGGAGGAAAACATCGACGGCTTTCATGAGCGACTGGAGTCGCTGTTCCGGGTCACACCACCGACAGCCCTGATCATCGACGAGGCCCCGTTTTTCGTTGCTGCTCAGCAGTATCTAGCCGGGCGCGGATTGAGGGTACCGGAGGATGTCTCGCTGATCTGCACCGATGCGGACGCCACCTTTGCGTGGTGCCGGCCATCGGTGGCGCACATCCGCTGGGACAGTCGCCCCGTGGTGCGCCGAGTCCTGCGCTGGGCAGTGAACATCAGCCGGGGTCAGGTGGATCTCAGGCAAACCCTGACACCCGCGGAATTCGTGCAGGGAGGAACCATCGGGCCGGTTGCGAAGGGTTGAATCTTAAATGAAGCTCCGTTTCCAGGAGTCCGCGGGGGATCATCAGTCCTGCTTGCCTTCCCCACCCTGCTTCTTCGTCCGAGGCGCGGGGGTTTGCTTCGCGAGAGCAGTGAACTCGTCGGCCTGCTTCTGCCAGACAGCTTCGAGTTCCTTGGCTTTGTCAGGCATTTTCGAGACGAGGTTGTTCTGCTCGGCGCGGTCGGTCTTCAGATCGTAGAGCTCCCACACGGATGACCCCTTGTCGGAAATAAGCTTCCAGTCGCCCACCCTCACGGCGCGATTACCCTCATGGAGCCACCAGAGGCTATCGCGTGGAATGATGACGTCCTTTTCAAATGCAGGCAGGAGATTCTTCCCAGGCGCGGCGGGAATGGGCTCCCCTTCCCACTCGGTGGGCTTGCCCACGCCTGCAGCCGCGAGCACGGTAGGAACGATGTCGATGACGTGTGCGGGAGTCTGTCGCAGTTCATTTCTGGCCTGAATGCCGGCAGGCCAATGCGCGATCAAAGGCGAAGCAGTTCCCCCTTCGTAGACCCAGGTCTTGTGACGGCGGAAAGGGGTGTTGCTGGCACTTGAAAAGCCAGGTCCGAGGCAAAGGTAGGTGGCGGCACTGCCAGGAGCGGCCTTCGGATCATGGCCGCCATT
>JANOBS010000073.1:0-3320 GCA_031411755.1 Luteolibacter sp.
CATCGCTGTTTTGGAACAGCATCTCCCGATAGCTGAGGCTCCACGGCTTCTCCGGTTCTGGCACGGTCTTTCCACCGGAGCCTTGCTCGGGGATGTAGATCCAGGAACCCTGTCGCAATGCCATGCTGCGGGTACCGTGAAGAATGGCCTCCGTGCGCTTGGTCGAGAATTTTTCCGGGTCGACGATGGCAGCAAGTTCCGAATGTCCGTCGGGCGAGGCTCCATCCGGCAGAGTGGCTCCGGCGGCATCTGACAGCGTCGCCATCAGGTCGACCTGGTGGAAAAAGCCCTTCTGCACCTTGCTGGAGGGAATCTTATCCGGCCAGCGGGCAAGGAATGAAACGCGATGCCCGCCTTCCCAGACATCGGTCTTCTGTCCCAGCAGTTCGCCATTGGTGCGATGCCCGGCACGAAGTGCGGCTTGCTGGTAACGTCCCGCATTGTCGCTGGTGAAAATGATGAGCGTGTTCTTCGTCATTCCCTGCTTCTCCAGCGCGTCCAGCACGAGGCCGACGCAGTGATCGAGTTGCTGGACGTAGTCGCCATAGATCCCTGCCTTGCTCTTGCCGCGAAATTCAGGAGCCGGGTTGATCGTGTTGTGGGGAGCTTCCCAGGCCAGATAGAGGAAGAACGGCTGATCCGCTTTTTGATCGGCGATGAACTTCTCTGCTTCTTCGGCAAGAATGAGGTCGAGCTTGTCATCGGGCCGCAGCTCCATGGCCTTCTTGCCACCGATCTGTTTGCCGTGCGCACCGGTGCCTGGCGAGTGGTCCACGCTGATCGGATCGTCCTTTTCCAAACCGACGATCCAATGATCGCGAACGAACACCAGAGGAGGTTCCGAGTGGGTTCGCGGAGTGCCGAAGAATGAATCGAATCCGAACTCCAGCGGACCAGGTTTCAGTTCGGCATTCCAATTGACGTCCATCGAGGTTCCAAAGCCATTGTGCCACTTTCCAAGAGCCGCAGTCCGGTAGCCGGCGGACTTCATCGCCATGGGAAGCAGAACCTGCCCGGGATCAAAATTGCAGGCATAATCCATCGAACGCCCCATCCGGAATGGATAGCGCCCGGTGAGGATGGAATACCTGGAAGGCATGCAGATCCCACTGAAGGAATGCGCATCCGTGAAGCGGACTCCGTCGCGGGCGAGCGAGTCCACACTTGGCGTGGCGATCTTTGTCGCTCCATAACAACTGAGGTCGTTGTAGCCCAGGTCATCGGCGACCATGAGGATCACATTCGGTCGACTCCCCTTCTCCGGAGCTGCATGCGCGTGGACGCAGAGAATGGCTGCGAGAAGGCCTAAGGTTGAGAGTCTTTTGTTCATGGAGCTGACGAAGCTGATCGATTGTTTCACAAGCCAGTTCAGGGCTCGAGCTGGTGGATGGTTCCATGGATCACGCGGTCCGCGACCTTCAGCTCGTAGCATTGGGTGGGGGCGAGATCTGGAACGGCAAAGGTCAGGGTGCGGCCATCGGTGCTGCGTTTCACCTCCGCGATGGACAGCGCATGCTCGTCATAGTGCTTGGAGCCATAGTCCTTGGAACGCTTGAGCGACCAAACCTTCATGGTGCATTCCTTGGCCTCCACTGGATCACTGAATGTCACTCTCAACGCCCCTTTCGATGCGTGGATCTCCAAGGGCACCTCTGCGGGACTCGAACCACGGCGGATGCGGTAGATGCCTCCGGGCGTATTGGCATTTCCCGCCCACGCATACATGCCGCAGGTGTAGAGCGCACCATCCGGAGCAAAGCGTCCGCGCATGATTCCCGTGGCAAAGGCCGGCATCGGCAGTTCACACACGGCACCCTGCCATTGGCCATTGATCTCCTCGTGGGGCACGATGAACGCTCTCCCGGTGCCGTAGCTGAGATTCAGCAGACTGCCGCCAAGATTTCCCCAGGCATTCTTCGGCACCCAGACCAATTCGGCAGGACTGCGGTCCTTGACGTTGGTGATCCAGACCATCGGTTGTTCCATCGCGGAGTCCGAGGTATCGGTGACGCTGGTGTAGCCAAACATGTTTCCGTAGAAACCACCGGGCTTCACGAGATTGATCCGGTTCTTCGGAGTCCAGAAGCCCTCCTGATCGGTGACGAAGAACGTGCCGTCATCATTGACGCAGACTCCGTTCGCCGCACGAAAGCCGGTGGCAAGGATCTCGGTCTTCGATCCATCCGCACTGACCTTGAGCAGGGTGCCGTGTTGTGGGACCACGCTGTCGAGTGCGTGGCGACCGGACTTGGCGTAGTAGAAATTCCCTTTCGCATCGGTTTGAAGACCCATGGCGAACTCATGGAAATGCTCGGTGACCTGCGCGTCGTTGTTGAAGCACTGGATGAAGTCGGTCTCACCATCGCCATTCAAGTCCACCAGTTTCGCAATCTGATCGCGGCAGGTGATGAAGAGTTCGTCGCCGCGAAACTTCACACCGAGTGGTTGGAACAGCCCGCTGGCGATGCGCCGCCAGGTCAGCTTTGCCGGAGCCTTGTCCATGATACCTTCCACGCGCCAGACATCGCCGTTCCACATGGCCACGACCGCAGCCTTTCCGTCCGGAGTGAAATCAAAGCCACCGGGACGCATCCAGCTTTGAAAAGGATTCTCGAGCGGGAGCGGGAACTCGTCGGCGATGAAGGCCGTGTCATCCTTGCCTGCCACCGAGGTGGTGGTCGTCGTCTGCGCCCAGCGGGTGGGTCCGCCCTTGGTTAGCGGCGCGAGGTCGAGAGGTGCAGTGAAGGTTTTCGAAAGAGACTCCAGCGAGGCGGGATCGGCGCGTGAAATGAACAATCTCGTTTTTGACGGATGAGGCTCAAATGCCAAGCGAACAACCCAGAAGCCGTTCTCGCGCTTCAACTCACCTTTACCCTCCATGACCACATTCACGGTGTCGGGAGCGACTCGTAGAAGAGGCAACGAAGTGGACCATTTTGACAGATGGACCTCTTCAATATTCAGCGTACGAACGAAGACAGGCGTCGATCCGTAATCAATCCAGCCGGGTGATTCGAGAACGCGGACTCCTGCGACCGTGTAGGAGATCACCACCCGATTTCCATGTTCATAAACGCCATCAAACTTCGCCCAGTCCTGCGGCAGTGGACCGTAGCGTTTGCCGTCCTTGCCGAGCACGCGCGCATCGTCATCCCACTTTCCTGCCGAGGAGGCCCAGCCAGGTCCGACCGGATTGATGAAATGCTTCTCGCCTGTTAGAGAGGTGTGCGAGCCGTGGCTGCCGTCGAAGGCAATGCCTTTCCAGTCGACAAAATCCCCGGTCGTCGCCGTAGCCACGCTCATCGTGTCGTGGTCATAGA
>JANOBS010000074.1:0-13219 GCA_031411755.1 Luteolibacter sp.
CTCGAAGCTTCCGACGAGGCCAACGTCATCGACAAGGACGACGATGAAGAGGCCAGCGTGGTGAAGTTCGTGAACCAGATCATCCGTGAAGCGCTCGACCAGCGCGCGACGGATATTCACGTCGAGCCGCTGAGCAACAACCTCCGCATCCGCTACCGTCTCGACGGCCGTCTGCTGGAAGTCACTGTGCCTGAGAACATCAAGGCGCTGCAAAGCTCGGTGATCGCGCGATTGAAGATCATGTCGCGCCTCGACATCGCCGAGCGCCGCCTGCCTCAGGACGGTCGTATCAACCTCCAGTTTGAAGGCCAGACGATCGACGTCCGCGTCGCCACCGTCCCGACGGTCGAAGGCGAAAGCGTTTCCCTCCGTCTCCTCAACCAGCAGAAGTTCAACATCGACCTCCTCGGCATGGAGCCGCACGTCCGGCGGAAGATCGAGTCGCTGCTGCACCTGCCGAACGGCATCATTCTGGTCACCGGCCCCACGGGTTCCGGTAAATCGACCAGCCTCTACACCTTCCTGAGCGAGGTGAACCTCCCGGAGCGACGCATCGTGACGGTCGAGGACCCGGTGGAAAACAAGCTCCCGGGCGTCATGCAGATCGCGGTGAAATCCGAAATCGGCCTGACTTTCGCCTCCGCCCTTCGCTCCATCCTCCGTGCCGACCCGAACATCGTGATGATCGGGGAAATTCGAGACCTGGAAACGGCGGAAATCGCCATCCGTGCCTCGCTGACCGGTCACTTGGTGTTCTCCACCCTCCACACCAACGACGCCATCGGCGGCATCAGCCGTCTGGTCGACATGGGCGTGGAGCCCTTCCTGGTTTCAGCTGCGGTTCGCGCATTCCTCGCCCAGCGTCTGGTCCGGCGACTTTGCCCGCACTGCAAGGTGCCGCGCGAGGTCACTCACGAAGACCGTCGGGATCTTGGAATTCCAATCAACTTGGAGGGTCAGGCGTTCACTTCAAAGGGCTGCGACCGCTGCCGTGGGACTGGATTCTCCGGTCGATTGGCCATTTATGAGATCGTCGTCCTGACCCACGCCCTTCAGGAACTCATCGCGCATAGCGCCCAGAACAACGAACTCAAGGCCCAGGCGGTGAAGGATGGCTACATTCCGATGCGGGGCTACGGCTGGAACAAGGTGATGCAGGGCCTCACCACCATCGAGGAAGTTATTTCAGTCACCTCGTCCGACATCGGTGGGGGAGAGTGAGTTTTTTCTGATCACCGCTCACTGATCACCAGGCACCTATTTTCCAATGCCCGTCTTTTCCTACAAAGCCCTCAATTCCTCCGGCGGTGTCGCCACCGGGGAGCTCGATGCTGCCGATCGTCCGGATGCCCTGCGCATGTTGGACAAAAAGGGCCTCCAGCCGGTCAGTTTGAAGGAAAGCACCAATGGGACTGTTCCCTCCGCCTCCAAGAACAAGGCGAAATCCAAGGACAGCGAGCCGGAACGGGTGACCGCGAAGGCGAAGAATGACGAGATTCCCGAAGGTCCGCTCAAGCTGAAGCGCGCCGAAGTCGTGATGTTTACCGAGGAACTTGCCGACATGCTCGGGGCAGGTCTCCAGCTCGAGCCGGCTCTCAAGGCGATGGAAAGCCGCCAGGAGCTCGGAAACCTGAAGAATGTCGCCTACAAGATCCGTCAGGTCGTTCGGGACGGCATGAATTTCTCAAGTGCCCTGAAACGGGTCAGCCCCAGCTTTGGCCCGCTTTATTGTTCGTTGGCCGCCGCGGGTGAGGCCTCCGGGGCACTCGATACCATCCTCAAACGCCAGGCGCACTACTTGAAGACGCTTCAGGAACTCCAGGGCCGCCTGATTCTAGCCATGATCTACCCGGCGTTCCTCGTGCTCGCCGGTATTTCCGTTTCGATCGTGTTCGTCACCACCCTGATCCCCCAGCTCACGGAGCTGATCAAAAGCACTCCAGGGGGGAAATTGCCCGCGCCGATCCAGTGGATGACCGCCATTTCTGGCCATTTGGGGGCCTACTGGTACATTTACCTGATCCTGTTCATCGCGGGAGGGCTGTTCTTCAAGGCTTGGAAGGACAACGACGTCAACAAGCCCACTTGGGATCGCGCCAAGCTCAAGATGCCGCTCATCGGGCCGGTCATTTCCAGCCGCTTTTATGTCCAGTTCCTGGAAACCATGGCCAACCTCGTCGGAAACGGCCTGCCTCTCCTTCGCGCGCTGGAGCTTTCCCGCGATGCCACCCAGAACCTTTCCCTTCGTGGTGAGCTGAACCGCGTGATCGACCAGGTCGGTGATGGCCGCGCCTTTTCCCGCGCCCTGATCCGCACCGGTGCCTTTCCCGCGCTGTTCGTGGACATGATCTCGGTCGGCGAGCAGACCGGAAAGCTGGACATTTCCCTCCGTCGCGCCGCTGAGCGCTACGACAAGGAGCTCAACAAGGACCTCCAGCGGATCATGGCCCTGATCATGCCGACGGTTCTCATCATCATGGCCGGCCTCATTGGAGCCATGGCCTACCTGATGATCACCGCCATCTTCCAGACGATCTCGAACCTGAACGGGTGAGGGGAGAAAGTTCGAGATTCGAATCACGAAATGAAGCCTTGGACCCGGTGTGAGAACGTTTGAAGCGCTTCGCTATCCTGACGCCCATGTGACCTATTCGACCAGCAAGGCCGCCGCTGCCGTGTCGCCGATCTGGATGCGGCGACCGCCGGCGGTTTCGAGGGTGACGATGCCGGTGATGAGGTCACGCTTGGCGAGTCCGACGTCACCACCGACCGCGATGCCGAAACTGGCCAGCCAGTCGACAAAGGCCTGGTCGGTCCGGGCAAGGCGCATGAGATGGTAGCGGCCTCCTTCGGCTCTCTCGATGATGGGCTTCAGGGAAGTTTCGCGGATGGAGCCGTTGGCGTCGGGGATCGCGCTGCCATGGGGATCGTAAGCGGGGTAACCTAAATGCTGATCAATCAGTTCGGTCAGACGGTCGGACAGGGCGTGCTCAAGTAGCTCTGCCTCGGCATGAATTTCCGCCATGTCCATGCCCAGGACGTCCACCAAGAGAGTTTCGGCCAAGCGGTGGCGGCGGATCACCCGCATCGCTGCCAGCCGTCCAGATTCGGTTAGGCGGGCTCCGCGACGCGGCAAATAGTCGGCCAGGCCGGAGTCGCCGAGGTGCTTCATCATGGTCGTTACGGTGCCAGCGGTGACTCCGAGGGCGACCGAGATCCGGCCGAATGGAACCAGTTCAGCACTTCCCCCCAAGCGATGCAGCGCTTTCAGGTAGTCTTCGACGGTCGAGGTAAGCATGACCTCAGGATCCGATCAGTTTTGAGCATTCAAAGTCAAATGAATCCTTCTGAAACGAGATCTAAATGATCAGTATTTGAGTAATAAAGTTCTAAAAATTGAAGCTAAGGAGGCGATTTCTTGGCCTGGATGAGGCAAAAATCACTGAGAATGGCCGGTTTCTCTCATGATTGCGGAGTCGTTGGGTTGTCGGCGATTCAGGGTATGAGGATGGGATGGCTGGCAGGACGGGTACCCCCCTCAACTCCGCGTCGCATTGAGGGCGATTTTTTGGTATCTGGTAATATTCAAGTTGGAAGCGGTGGATTGAAACGATCGTTGCATGATGGGTAGTTGCTTTGATTGAAATTCCGATTGAATGGGGAAGGGAACGCGTGCACCTTGGAGTCGTTCAGCAAACGGGGGCGTTCTGGTTTCGACGGGACGTTTGACGCGCTGGTTGCACGTGGAGGTTGATCGGTTGGCCTCTTGAAAAGCCGATCAAAACAAACAAATGCAGACTCCAACGAGCTCGCATTGGCTGCTTAATTGACAGCTACGTCCGACCCCCGATGTCTGCTGAGGGGAAGGGCGAAACTTAGCAGGCTGGGTTGAGGGTCGGGTAACCGGGCTCTCTTCCGAGATCAAACAGGTTTCTAGGAGACACAACGCTGCCGATGGGCCTAGTTCTCTGAAACTCCAGACCATCGGCTAAACGTGTAGATGCCAGGGCTGAAGGCGTTTCGGACAGGGGTTCGACTCCCCTCGCCTCCACCATTTCCGAAAGCCGTTGCGGGCAACCGCAGCGGCTTTTTGTGTATTTGGAGACGGTTTGTGAGATGGCATGGGAATGGGCGAGTTGGCGTTCGCCGAGGGGCCCTGTTCAGTCTTGACCAGGAACAGACTGATATCGATGGGTTCTTTGAAACATGTTCGCGCTGCATCTGCTACGGGAAGCCCTCAGGGCGACAAGAGGCAGGTCACTGACGCTTTCCGCGATTCTTGAGGCAGGGAGGGAAAACCTCCATGAGGCACCGGAATACTGCCAAAACCTATTAGAGGAGTATCGATGTGAAGGCTGCTTCCTGCTGCCTTTTATGGATGGCTCCGAGCCCTCTGTTTCATTCCTGGAGATTTTGGTGACGCGTTTCAGGGACCATCGGTCCTGTTGGTTTGCTTATTCAGCAAAGGGAATTCTGCTGGTTGGCTTGGACGGGGGATTCAGGTTTGTGACGCGGTCGCAGATCGAGAGGATCAACTTCAATATCGTCACGGGTTCCGAGATCCGAATTTCCGTCAGGATGCCCATCAAGGAGCGGCTTCGTTTCCAGTTCGGCGAGCCTTCGACCGCGCCGAAGTTGGTTGGATACTTGAATCAGTTGCTTGGGTTGCCTCCAGATTCATCATTGGCTGCTGGTTATGACAAGAAGCCGCTCGTGGCGGCGGCTGATCGTTCCACAGGCCGGCGGAAGAAGCTGGTGTGGGGGCTTTCAATCCTGCTGGTGGGATTGTGTGCGATGTTCGCAATGTCAACCAGCAGAGTGGAAGGGCAGACCTGTGTGAGGTGTTTGGCGACGGCCTCCATGACCGAGAGGCAACTGATGGGACTGTCTTTGATCAAGTCGGTGACTCCCCAGTCGGAACCCAACAAATCAGAGGTGCTCAGCCTGGGAAGAGGTCCCTGCCAGCATGTGTTTCTGGGCGATCTGATGCGCCCGTTGGGCAAAGGAGGCGATGCGGTGCTGCGTTATCGTCGCGCGAGGTCTGAGCTCATGAGCGCATTTTATGGTGCTGCGCGGCGGATTGGTGAAAACCGGTGCCTCGTCGAGGCATTGGACGCGATCAACAGGGTGTTTCCTGAGCAGACCCTGTTTCCCGTTGTTGGGTTTGATTTGGAGGGCCTCCTGCATCGGATGGATGAGGTGGAACAATCCCTATGCCTGACGGAATCTCCCGAGGACTGGTCCCAGATTCTGGAGAGTGGAGGATCCAGATTTGTCACCGTGCCGCTGATCCTGAACGACACAGCGGGCTTGACCTCCAAGCTCGATTCCGGATTTCCCGAGGTGAGGTTGGCAGCAACCGAGCGATTGAAGGCGATTCAATCTCCCGCTGGAAATCGCTGAATCGCAGGCTTGCGCAGGTCCTCAAGGTCTCCAAAGCATCCGCCCACGATGAGCCAAGAACCGGACCAGCATGCCTCGCTCGGCGGGATGTATTCCGACTATTTCCTCGATTACGCCTCCTACGTGATCCTCGAGCGCGCGGTGCCTCACCTCCTCGACGGGCTCAAGCCGGTCCAGCGCCGGATCCTCCATTCGATGAAGGAGCTGGACGATGGCCGTTACAACAAGGTGGCAAACGTGGTGGGCAACACCATGAAGTACCACCCCCACGGCGATCAGGCGATCGGCGACGCGATGGTCCAGCTCGGCCAGAAGGATCTGCTTATCGATTGCCAGGGAAACTGGGGCAACACCCTAACCGGCGACGGCGCGGCCGCCTCCCGATACATCGAGGCCCGGCTGACGAAGTTCGCGTTAGAGATTTCTTTCAACCCCAAGACCACCCAGTGGACGCCGAGCTATGACGGCCGCAACAAGGAACCGCTGACGCTGCCGGTGAAATTTCCGCTGCTCCTCGCCCAAGGCGTCGAGGGCATCGCGGTCGGCCTCGCGTGCAAGATGCTGCCGCACAATTTCCTGGAGTTGATCGACGCTGCCGTCTGCGTGCTGCGGGACCAGCCGTTCGAGATCCTTCCTGATTTCCCGACCGGTGGAATCATGGATGCCAGCGATTACCGCGACGGCCTGCGTGGTGGAAAAATCCGGGTGAGGGGACGCGTCGATCTCGATAAAAAAGGCCTGCTCCGCATCACCCAAATCCCGTTCGGTACCACGACCGGAAACGTCATGGACTCGATCGTGGCCGCCGCCGACAAGGGCAAGATCAAGATCGCCCGGATCGAGGACAACACTGCCGCCGATGCCGACATCCTGGTTCATCTCCCAGCTGGTGCGGATCCGGAAACGACCCGCGATGCCCTCTACGCCTTCACGGACGTCGAGCTGAGCATTTCTCCGAACGCCTGTGTCATCGCCGATGGCAAGCCGCAGTTCATCGGAGTCTCCGAGATCCTCCGTCGCAACGTCCACCAGACCCGCGAGCTGCTGCGCATCGAGTTGGAGATCCGCCTCGGGGAACTGGCGGAAAAGTGGCATTTCAGCTCGCTGGAAAAGATCTTCATCGAGAACCGCATCTACCGCGACATCGAGGAGTGCACCACCTGGGAAGCGGTCATCAAGGCCATCGACGATGGCCTGAAGCCCTTCAAGAAGCTGCTCAAGCGCGAGGTCACCGAGGACGACATCGTCCGGCTCACGGAAATCAAGATCAAGCGCATCTCCAAGTTTGACTCCTTCAAGGCCGACGAGGAAATCAAGTCGCTCGAAAAGGACATCGAGGAGACCGAGAAAAACCTCCGCAGCCTCACCAAATACACCATCCGCTGGTTCGAGGAGTTGAAGAAAAAATACGGTGCCGGTCGCGAGCGAAAGACCGAAATTTCCTCCTTCGAGAAGGTTGATCGCACGCAGGTCGTTGCTGCCACCGAGACGCTCTACCTCGACCGTAAAAGTGGCTTCGCGGGTTATGGGCTCAAGAAGGAGGAGCCGATTGAAAAGTGCTCGACGCTCGATGATCTCGTCACCTTCACGCAGGACGGGAAGATGCGCGTCGTCAAGGTGGCGGACAAGGTCTTCGTCGGCCAGAAGCCCCTGCACGTCGCCATTCTCCGCAAGGACGAGGACCTCGTGTATTCCATGATCTATCGCGACGGAAAGGACGGCGCGATCCTGGCGAAGCGCTTCAAGCTCGGCGGCATCACCCGCGACAAGGAATACGAACTCACCAAGGGCACTCCGGGAAGTCGGGTGCTGTATTTCTCGATCCACAAATCCGAGGAGGAAAGCGCCGCGCAGATGCTGCTGATCCACCTCAGGGCGGCGCTGCGGATGCGGAATCTGATCCGGCCGTTCCACTTTGCGGAGATTGCAATCAAGGGGCGTTCCAGCGGTGGCAACATGATCACTAAGCACGGAATCGAGAAAATCATCAGGGCTCCGAAGGACTATGATCCGAACGTGGGGGCCTGATCGAGCGGAGGAGGGGCTGAAAGGGTCGTGAATCCGCGAAAATTCTCCAACTTTCCCGGATTTTCCGCTTACCCTCCGCGACCCGGCCCTCTATAGGTCTTCAAAACCTTTCATGGAACCTGTTTTCAGATTTCTCCCGTCGCGTGGACGTGCCGCGCTACTTGCCACTGCCTGCCTCATCGCGCCCATGCTGGCCGCGGAACCCGGGGCTGGGATTTTCGACCGGGAATTGGCCAAGCGCTACCAAGGTGTCGAAGAGGCCCAGGAGCTGCTGTCCAAGGGCGACCAAGCCTATAAGGACGGTAAATACGCGGAGGCGGTCGAGGCTTATTCCGGTGCCCGTGAACTGATTCCGGATGCTCCTGCCACGGGGCCTCTGCGGGATGCCACCACCACGCGTTTCGCCCAGGCCTCTGTCGAATACGCCCGCTCGCTTTCCAAAAAGGGCGACGTCGCCCAGGCAAAGACCGTCATCGAGAAGGTCCTCGTCAAAGGGGTAGCGCCGGAAGATCCCGGTGCCATCGCGATGCGTGACCAGCTCGATGATCCGATCCGCACCAATCCAGCCCTGACGGCTCAGCATGCGAAGAACGTCGATGACGTGCGCAAGCTGCTCTACACGGCGGAGGGGAACTACAATCTCGGAAAGTTCGATCAGGCGAAGACGGACTACGAAAGTGTCCTCCGCATCGACGAAACCAACTCGGCGGCCCGTCGTGGCATGGAGCGTGTTGCGGTTGCCAAGAGCGATTACCAGCGCGCGGCATACGATCATGCACGTTCCGAAATGCTGGGTGGAGTTGACGCAGCATGGGAAATCGAAGTGCCAGCGGATCCATCCGTCATCACTGATCTCAATATCGGCCCGGCCACCGAGCAGCGATCCGTCACGATCAGCACCAAGCTGGAGCGGATCGTCATTCCCGTGGTCAACCTCGAACAGGTGTCACTGCTGGAAGCCATCGACTACCTCAGGGTCCAGGCCGCCTCAAACGATTCCACCGAGCTCGACCCCACCCGCAAGGGGATCAATTTCACCGTGAACCTCGGGCCCGAGGGGGATGCGGACGGGAAAGCGATCCAATCGAAGCGCTTCGACCTCCGCCTGCGCAACGTGCCGCTTTCGCAGATTCTCAAATACGTCGGTCAGCTGACCGGGACTCAGTTCACGACCGACGAATTCTCAGTGGTCATCCGCCCGGTCGGATCCAGCTCCACGGAACTGGTTTCGCGCTCTTTTCGGGTGCCGCCGGATTTCCTTTCTTCGGCGGGTGATGGCGCTTCCAACGATGGCAAGGCGGACGATCCCTTTTCCGAGAAGCCAGCCGAAGGCGGACTGCTTGCGAAGCGTCGCGGCGTGAGGGAAATCCTCGAAATAAGCGGCGTGACGTTTCCGGATGGAGCCTCAGCCACCTTCAATGCCGCCACCAACACCCTGTTGATCCGCAACACGATGGCCAATCTGGATCTGATCGAGCAGATCGTGGAATCCGTCACCAAGACCGAGCCAGTCCAGGTCATCGTCACGGTCACCATGATCAAGACCGAACAGCGCAATCTCACGGAGCTGGGATTCGACTGGCTGCTGGATGACTTCAATCTCGGCGGCGGCAACTTCCTCAGCGGTGGCACCCAGGGGAACGGCGGCAATATCAACGACCTCAACGTTCCGGCTGGCGTCACCCGCAAGCCGCTCACCGCTGGAAACCGCAGCGGGGACGAGGCGATCGGGGTCGATAACATTGATGGGTTGCTGGCCACGAACTCCCAAGGATTCGCCCGTGGTGCCTCACGTGCGCCCGGTGTTCTCACGGTGAACGGATTGCTCAATGGCACCTCCTATCAGGCGGTCATGCGAGGTCTGAACCAGAAGAAGGGAATCGACCTGATGACTGCTCCCTCCACTGTGACCCGCAGCGGCCAGCAAGCCTCCGTGCGCGTGATCCGGGAGCTCATTTACCCTTCCGAGTATGAGGCACCGAAGCTTCCCAACTCAATCGGCGCTGTTAACGACAACAACAACGGCGGCGGAAATGGCGGAAATGGTGGGGGTGCAACCTCGTTTCCGGTGACACCGGCGACTCCATCAGCCTTCGAGAAAAGGGACGTGGGCGTGATACTTGATGTGCTGCCAACCGTCAGCCAGGACAAGCGCTATGTGGACCTTCAGCTCAATCCATCCATCACCGATTTCGATGGTTTCGTGAACTTTGGCAGTCCGATCAGTTCAGCCGGAGAGTCCCCGTTTCCGGGCGTGGCTCCAGTCAAGCTGGAGCTGACCGCAAACGCGATCCTGCTTCCGGTCTTCAGTGTCAAACACGTCAATACCAACCTGACCATCGCTGATGGTGCCACGGTGGTCATTGGTGGTTTGGTTCAGGAGAGGATCCAGAAGGTGGATGACAAGACCCCGATCCTTGGAGACCTGCCCTTGTTTGGTCGGCTGTTCCATTCAAGTGCTGCCGCCCCGGTCCGAACATCGGTGGTTTTCTTCGTGAACGTGAAATTGGTCGATCCAACCGGCAATCCAATCAATCAACGCTGAGGTCCGACCTGTTTCCAAAGGATTCCCTTCAACCTCAGCGTTTTTCGACCCGAATCCATGCCATCCGCGTCACCCGAGCCGGAAAACTACAACATCACCGAGATGATCGATCGCTTGAAGGATCGGTCTTCCGGGGATCCTTCGCAGGGAGAGTTGGTGGTTCGTGCCGACGGAACACAGGCCATCAAGGTTCGCAAGCGCAAGCGGCGGTCTGATCAGCCTGAGCGCGACAGCGCGAAGCGCAGCAAGCGGATCCATGCGCTTCAGTTGGTGGTCGTGTTGATCCTCGTCTCCCTGCTTGGCATGTCTGCCGCCGGAGTCCTGTTCTATTTCAATGGCACCTCCTATCGAAACAAGATCCTGGGTTGGATCAACTCCGCCACGGGTGGAACCTCGGATGTCAGCCAGTTCCGTGTGACTCCGCTCGGTGCCAACGCCCAGACCCTGAGCCTTGTCTGGTCCGACCAGAACGTAATCAAGAGCTTGTCCCTCAAGGGGGTTTCCGCCCAGTTGAGCGCCTCAAGTTTCCTCGGTCAGCCCTGGTCAGGGGATGAGATGACCGCGGGTAGCGGGGAACTCCTTCTCGGGCTCGCAGCGAAAGATGGCGGTCCCCTCGGTGCCGATGATTCCGCCACCCATTTCAAGTTCACCCGCTTCCGGAGCCCTGACATGACGGTCATCCTCGGAAATCCCACCAAGCCATCGCTACGTATCGAGAAGTCTGAGATCTCCTTTTACCCGGAGAGCCCGAACGACCGGGCGGAATTGAGGATTACCGGTGGATCACTCGCTCTGGGGGGCGAACTTCCATCCTTCACGATCGACCGCGGATACTTCGGTTTCTCCGGTCGCCAGATCGAGGTGGTTGGACTTCGGCTGGAGGATCCCACGGATCCCCGCGCTGTGGTCGAACTTTCAGGCCCGATTGCCCCCTTCGCCGCCACCCGCGCCTCCACCTTGGATATTGAGAAAGTCGAGAATTTTCCGATCGAGCATCTGGTGGGCCTCGATCTCGGACGGATTATGAGCGGGCGGATCGAGTCCCGGGATGTCATCAACTCCAATTTCCTCTCGTTCAATCCCGGAGCCGCCGAATCCAGTCGGTTTGTCCTAGCCTTCAGAGGAGGCTTCAGCTCCCGCCTCACACTGGGCAATTTTCCGTTCCTCTTCGAACTGTCGCGGATTCTCGATGACAGCGGTTATGAGAAGCCAAGCATCGATAGCGGAGCCAGTGGGGTGATACGCTATTCAGGAGGTGTTTGGGTAATCGACGAACTCCGCTTCGAGTCAAAGAGCCGTTTGGCCATCAGGGGATCGCTGACCATCGGGGCGGACAAGTCCCTTTCAGGACGTCTCGAAGTCGGGCTTCCCGCGAGGCAGATCAGCACGTTTCTCAGCCGCATGGACTCCGTGTTCAGTGCGCCCAGGGAAGACATGCGCTGGATAGATGTGGAAATCTCCGGCAAGACCACGGCTCCGCAGGATGATTTCGCAAAGCGTCTTGTTTCCACCGCGCCGCCGACCGGTTCAAGCAAGGGCTCCTCCGGCCCGGATCCCCGGTCCCAGTTCGAGGACGCGACCAGGCCGCGATAACACACATGAGTCCCGGTGACTCACTTGAAATTACGGTGCTTTCTTTCCTTGTGGCGAACCTCTGGTGAAGGCAATCTCGAGCAGTTGAAACCGGACCATTTTCCCATGCCAAACGAGCATCCGTTCCAAGCGCTTTTTGAGACATTCGGACGCTTGCCGTCCGCGCACGCCGAGTCGATCAACCGCAGGGCCTACGAGCAACTCTGGTCGGTCCTCGCCGTCGGCACCGATCACGCCGGGCGCTGCATCCTGCTGAAGGCCCCACGCGCAGGTCATGGCAAGACCCATTTGCTCTCACGCCTCCAGCATCATCTCGGAACCGATCACGAGTTCATTCCGCTGTATGCGGCCGGTGGCAGCTTCATCGATGCCTCAAGCGTGACCTCAGACACCCTCAGCCGTTTGAGCCGGGCATTGCCGGCGGGAGGCGGGCTCTGTGTCCTCGATCTGCTGGTGCGTCGGCTCTTCGCCCTCGCCCTGCAACCCTTGGTGCGTTCCGGAGAGGTTCCGTGTCAGGATCGTGAAGGAGCACTTGCTGCCCTCCGCAACAGACCGGTGGAGACCTTTGACTTCCATCATCCGAACGCAGTGACCGCGCATTGGGCGCGTGAGAATTTCGAAGTCCTCGGGCCGCGCCTCGCGCTTGAACTTGCCCAACGCACCGGAGCCCCGCTGCGTGAAGTCATGTTCTGGGTTGATAACCTTTTCCGCTTTGCCGCCACTCCGGTGGATCATCCCTCACGCGCTGGAAGCCTGATCCAATCCGTCGCCACCACTCCGACCCAGCCCGCTCAAGTATTTGAGCGTCTCAGCGCCCTGCTCTGCCTGCTCACCCAGTTGATCCGCGTGGTACTGGTGGCAGATGACCTCGAAGGTTTTTCCTCCGATCAGAGCGCGGCCCTCCACTTCGCCTCATTTCTCGGATCCCTCCGTCATTCGGCTGACCGGGTCGATACCATTCTCTCGATCAATCGAGACATCTGGGAAAGCGCGTTCGTGCCCCGTCTCAGCGGTGGCCTCGCCGATCGACTTTCCGAGGTCGTCATTGAACTGGAACCGCTCTCCCGCGATGAGATGGTGGCCCTGCTGGAGGCGCGTGCCGCCGGACTTGGCGAACGTATCTATGGCCGTCTGGATTTGTCCAATGGTGAGCGTCACGCCCGTGGCATCCTTCGTGCCGCTGCCACCGCCTGGAGCAAGGCTTCCACACCCTCACTTCCACCAGAGGAAATGGTCGCGGCCCCTTCGTCTTTCGTTGCCGCTCCGGCCTCCGTGGCTGCCGCGATCTCGGCGGCTGAAACCGCGCCCGAGCTTCCAGCCGAAGTGCCCGTGATCGAATCGAGTCCGTTCCTGGCACTGGCTCAACCCGCCGCCCCACAAATCCCGGAGCCTCCGCCGGTTTTAATGCCTGTCGTCACCGAGCCGCCGATTGTTCTTGAGCCGCCCGTTTTTATCGAGCCGCCGGTTGTTGAGCCGCCTGTTGTTGTTGAGCCGCCTGTTGTTGTCGAGCCGCCCGTGGTTCTCCATCCGGAGCCAACAGTGGACTTCCTGCCTCCTGTGGAGCCTGCCTTCCAATCCGAGCCGGTCGCCATTCCGCCACTTTTTGAACCAACTCCGCCAACTCCGCCTGTGTTCGTGTCGGATGAAGTC
>JANOBS010000075.1:0-11817 GCA_031411755.1 Luteolibacter sp.
CCAAGCCCTGACGAAACGGACAAGGCATCCGTCACCAAAGGTGTGGCGAGGATGAGCGGGCTGGTACTGTTCATCCCAAAATTGCCGGAGCTGATGGTATTGCTGTTACCATTGGCCGTGATGGTGGTGGTGTA
Organism: Luteolibacter sp.; assembly: GCA_031411755.1. Taxonomy (GTDB): domain Bacteria; phylum Verrucomicrobiota; class Verrucomicrobiia; order Verrucomicrobiales; family Akkermansiaceae; genus Luteolibacter. The sequence goes on from JANOBS010000075.1 coordinate 135, forward strand.
GCCGCCATTGGTGAGAAAAGTCCCGAATGTTGCGTTGGAAATACCTGTCAGGGTTCCGTTGTTGAGTGTGACGGTTCCCGGGAGAACTTGGGCGTCTCCTCCAGTGCTGTTGATAGTCCCGCCCACGATCCAAGTTTGACTGGTGCCATTGCCGAGGGCGTTATGGACTGCATTGTTGCTGCTGATCACAATTTGTGCGCCGCTCGCGACAGTGACTGTGGCGGTCGAGGCACCGGCATTGTAGAGGTAGCCGCCTGCGGTGCCCACTCCCGTCGCGCCCGCCAGAGTCAGTGTGCCGGAGTTGACGGTGGTGTTGCCGGTGTAGGTGTTCCCCGCAGTGAGACTCAGATTGCTGGCGTTGGTGTCCTTGATCAAGCTGCCGGAGCCGCTGATGACACCGGATAGGGTTTGGTCTGCGATGGAGCTATACTTGAGGGTCGAACCGGTCCCGCTGGAGATGGCTCCGGCATAAGTGCCGCTGCCCAACTGCCCGGCACCACTTAGCGTCAAGGTGCCCGCGCCGATGGACGTCGCTCCGCTATAGGTGTTGACCGCAGTCAGCGTCAATGAGCCGGTGCCGGTCTTGGTCAGGGTGGAGGCGGAGGTGTTGTTGGCGATGACGGAATTGATCGTCAGGCCGTTCGCGGAGTTGTTGATCAGCGCCAGGTCCCCGCCGGAGGTGGCGGTGGTCAAGGTGCCATTTCCAATGGTCAGTGCGCCCGCTCCTGTGGAAACGAGGACGGCGTTGGTGAGAAGGGTGACAGTACCCGAATCAATCGTGGCGGCGCCAGTGCCACCAGAGAAGCTTTGGGTGAGTGTGCTGATCGTGGTCGCGGCAGCGGCGAGTGTGATGTTTGCCGGGCTTCCCGTGCCCTCGATGATGCGGACGTTGGAAGTCGCTGCATCCGCGATGATCTGGAGTGCTGGATTGCTGTCGAGACGCGTGACGTCGGTGTAAGCCGTGTAGGCGCGGATGAAACCATCCGCCACACCAGTTCCCGGTATGGTTGCCCCGCCGGCGGTGGTGGAGCCGCTGTTCATGGCCAAGTCGGTGCCGCCGTTTACAGTCGCCCAGTTTCCAAGGACGCCGCTGGCATTATTCAGCGTATCGGTGGTGGCGATGTTATCGGTCGCGAAATCGATGGTCGCACCGGCACCGGGGGTGATGGTATTCATCTGCAAGACTGAACCCGGAGTGGTGCTCGTCACTCGGGAGGCTGTATTCGCCGTGAGGGTGGTCGACAGCACGGTTTCCGTGTGCGTGCCGCCTTTCAGATCGAGGGTGCCACCGCTGAGCGTAAGCGCGGCGATGTCAGAGAGTTTGCTGTTGTCCTGGGTGCTGTAGTCCAGCACAAGCGTGCCAGCGCTGATGGTCGTCGCCCCGGTGTAGGTGTTGGTGCCGGCGAGCGTTGACGTTCCCAAACTGCCTTGGATGAAGGTTCCGGTACCCGCGATCGAACCTGTGCCGGACTCGCTGAACACACCGGTGCCGCTGATAGAGACATTCGAGCTGGCGATCGAACCCGTCAGGCTGATGATCCCCGCAGAGGCAGTTGTTGCGCCAGTGTAGGTGTTGGCGCCGGAGAGAGTCAGGGTGCCATTGCCGTCTCTGGCCACGAAACCGGTCGTGGTCGTGATCGCTCCAGAGATCGTGATGTTACCAGCACCGCCGATGACCAGGTTCTGCCCGGCTCCAGCGACGGCTGTCGCATTGTTCAAGAGGAGCGTGCCGCTGTCGGAGTTGATGCGCGACTGGGCAGCCAGGGTGACGGTCCCGCCGTAGGTATTGTTGCCGGCGATGTTGCGCAGCGCACCAAAGTTGGTGGTGCCGGTGCCGCCGCCGCTGATGCTGAGCGTTTCCGCACCCACGAGCACGGCGCCGCCAGTGCCGTCGATTTCCAGCGCGCTGCTCCCAGATTGGGTGGTGCCACTCGTTGTGTTGCCGAGCGACAAAGCGTTCGTAATCCGGAGCACGCCGCCAGTGATCGCGGTAGTGCCGATGTAGGTATTGGGGCCATTCAGCGTCCAGGTACTAGTCCCAGACTTGCTAATGCGAGTGTCGCCGCTATTGACACCGGGAGTGCCGGTGGCGGCATCGGAGATGATTCCATTGATCGCATTGCCCGTGGAAGTCCCGCCGAGCGTCAAGGTTGCAAAATTCCCTGTTGTGTAACCAAACATTTGATTAGTCACATTGCCGGCAATCGTTACGGATGTGGTGGTGGGGTTGAGGGTCGTGCCGTTGCCGGTCGCGCCTGACAGAGCCAGCGAGGCGAAGCTCTGCAGATAGCCGTTGGCCCCGGTGAAATTGATCGTGCTGCCGAAGGCGTTCGCCGTGGTGCCGTTGTTCAAGGCACCGAAGGCCACGGTGCTGCCCGTGGTGACGCCGCCGGCATTGCCGACGGCAATGCCGGCTGTGACTGAGCCAGACAGCGTGATAGTGTTGCTCTGCGCGATCGTGCCCGCGGCGTTATTGAGAATCTGGATTGTCCCGGCACCCAGGCTGACCGCGCTGGTGGTCGGGAGGGCCAAACCGACAGAGCCTTGGGCGACCAAAACGCCCGCGCCGATGGTGGTCGCACCAGTGTAGCTGTTCGTGCCTGTTAGAATGATCGTGCCGGCACCCACCTTGGACAGGGCTCTGGGTCCACCGGTTTCTCCGATGTTGCCACTGATCGTCCCGATGCCTCCGGCGTTATTCCCGCCAAAAAATCCATCGCCAGCACCGGTGATATTACCGGCGAGCGTGACTGGACCCGCCCATACAGCCCCGCTTTCGAGCCTAAGCTGTCCAATGGATTCCCCGGTGTCGCCGCCATTGAGGACGATCGCGGCATTATGAACGACGCCAGCCCCGTTGGAGTACAGGGTAGCATTGGTCAGCAAATTGATTGTGGCACCTGCATTGTCGACGCCGTTCATCTGCACCTTGCCGGCCCCGGCGGCTGCGCCGATGCCGACATTCCAAGTCCCCGTAAAGGTGGAATAGTCGCCGTTAAGTATGGTCGTGCCCGTGCCCGTGCCGAGGGTGACGTTGACAATCCCGTTGCCGCCCAAGGCTCCGGGAACGGCGTTGGAAAGACCCGTATAAGTCAGCGCGCCACCCGTCAGATTGAGTGTGCCATTGTTGGTGACGTTGCCGGTGCTCATCGCTCCAGCCACCGTTGCGGCCAGCGTGCCGCCGGTGGAGATGGTGGTTCCGCCGCTGTAGGTATTGGTAGCGGTAAGGGTTTGTGATCCGCTTCCGCTGACGGTCACCGTGCCGGTGCCGCTGATCACCCCGCCGTAGCTAATAGCACCAAAACGATTGTACAACAGGGCCCCATTGTTCACGACGCTGAGGCTGTTCGCGATCGTGCCGTCGTTGCCGCTCGTTCCGTTCCCGAGTTGCAGCGTCGTTCCCACGCTGATTGTGGTCGTGCCGGTGTAGGTATTCGTTTTGGTGAGCGTCAGGGTGCCTGCGCCCGCCTGGGTCACCGTGCCGGTGCCGCTGATGACGTAGGGGACGCTCAGGGCATCGCCGCGGTTGTAAACCAGCGCGGCGTTGTTGGTGACGCCCGAGGTGCTGGCGATCGAACCCGTGGTCCCGCCATTGCCGATTCGCAGCGTGCCAGCGGAAATGGTTGTCGCGCCGGTGTAGGTGTTAGCCCCCACAAGCGTCACCGAGCCGGTGCCCAGTTGGGTAAGGGAGGAGGCTGAAGTGTTGTCGGCGATAACGGAATTGACCGTCAGGGAGCCGGCGGCGTTGTTGATGATCAAGAGGTTTCCTCCTGCGGTGGCAGCGCTCAAGTTGCCATTGTTGAAACCGTTGCCGATACTCAATGCTCCCGCGCCAGAGCTGACCAGGATGGCATTGGTGAGAAGCGACTGACCTGACGGGTCGATGGTAGCCGCGCTGCTGCCGCCAAAGGTGCTTTGGGTAAGGGTGTTGATCGTGGTCGTGGGCGAACCGAGGGTGATGCCACCCGCGAAACCACTGCCTTCGACAAGACGGATATTATTCGCAGGACCATTAGCGATGATCCCGGGAGTGAGGCGCGGCACATCCACGTCGTAAGTGACGGCAGTGATCAGTCCGGTGCCCGGACTGCCGGAATTGGTTGCCCAGTCGGTCCCGCCGACCGTCGCCCAACTACCCAGGATGCCGTTGGTATTGGGCGTGCTGGTGGTGGCGATGTTGGAGGCACCGAAGTTGATGGAGGCTCCACTGCCGGGAGTGATGGCACCCATTTGCAACACCGAACCCGGGCTGCTGCGGGTGATGTTGGAGGTCGTGTTCGCTGTGAGGGTGGTCGATGCCACAATTTCCGTGTGGCTGCCGCCGCTGAGATCGACGGTGCCGCCGCTGAGTGTGAGAAGGGCGGCGTCGTTGATCTTGCTCGTATTGTTGGTGGAATAGTCCAACTGCAAAATGCCGCCGTTGTTGACCGTCACAGCGCTGTTCCCCGTCGGCGAGCCGGAGAGGACGAGCGTGCCGGCATTGACAATGGTCGCGCCGGTGAAGGTGCCTGCGCCGGCGAGTGTAAGCGTGTTGGCACCCTGCTTGGTCAGTCCACCGCCGAGGGACACGGGGTCCGTCAAGAGGCTCTGGGTGATGGTGATGCTGCCGTTAGCCGTGTCGAACCTGGCACCGCCCGCCTTGATGAAGGCATTGGTCAGCCCGCCCATGTAGGTCGAGTTGGCGGTTGAGTTCTTCAGCGTGCCTCCGTTGAAGGTGATCGTCGCCGTCGAACTCGTTCCGCGCGCGGTTGGAAAAGCGGGCAGGGTGACCACTGCGGTGCCGCTGATGTTGATGGTCGAGGTGCTGGTGTTGGCACCCGAGAGCTGGTTGAAGGTCGTCGCCGTAAAGGTGCCGCCTGAGAGGTTCAGCGTGGCGTTCGCGCCCGCATTGTTGGCGGGAGTCGTGTTCGAACCGCCCATCTGCAGGACTCCCACCGTCGCAGTCCCGGCGGTCTGGCTGAAGGTGCCGGTCGTGTTGGTCGCCGGGCTGTTATCCGAGCGACCTATTTCCAGTGTGGATGTGGCCGCCATATTCAAAGTCCCTGTACCGCTGAGGTTAAAGACGCCAGTGGTGCCCGTATTGACACCAATAAGCACACCAAGACCCGCAATCGTATTCAAGGTGCCGGCGCTCAAGTTATAGGTGCCGGTGGAATTGCTTCCCGCAGTGGTTCCAATTCCGCCGTTTCCGAGAAGCAATTGGTTGGCGGCCGTGGTAACGCTGCCGCCGGTCTGGTTGACAATTCCGGCAATGGTATTGGCACCTGAGCCCACGACCGTGGATGTTCCAAGGTTAAATGTGCCATTGCTGATGTTCAGGGTGCCAGTGCTGCTGGCTAGATTGCCAACCGTAAAGCCCCCGGTTGCCGTGGCTGTTCTGGCCCCGGAGAGGGTTAATGTGCCAGCACTGACCGTGGTTGCACCAGTGTAGGTATTTACTGCGGACAGAACGAGCGTCGAGCCACTCGTTTTCGTGATTCCGCCTGTTCCACTGATGATGCCGCTGAACGTATTCGTGTTTGAACCGTCGGTTTGGACGGTCAGTATGAAGGTACTTAAATTGATCGTGCCTCCGATATTGATCGCCGTGCCGCCATCGGAATGCACCAACGCCGCTGCAGCGAGACTAACGGCACCATTCCAGGTCGTGGTGCCCGATCCGCCGCTGGTTTGCAGTGCCCCGCCGCCGGCTGTGCCGGTGCCCGCAAGGCTCAGCGTCATCGTGGCGAGGGTGGGGCTGACCGCTGTGGAAATCAATGCCGCCCCGGAGGAGACGGTCACTCCGCTCGCGGCACCGAGAGCCGAAGCATTCCCTAGTCCGATAGTACCTGCGCTGATGGTGAGTGCACCGGTTCTGGTGTTGACGCCCGAAAGGATCAGGGTGCCCGTCCCAGCCTTGGTCAAAGCGTTGCTACCGCCGAGCACTGAACTGATCGTGTCCGATCCATTGTTGACGGTGATCGAACTGGCACCCATGTTGATCGTGCCACCCGATAGCGTGATGGCGCCAGCGCCGGAACCAAACGTAATATTGCCAGGCGTCACCGTGCCGCTGACTGTGATAGTGCCTGCAAGCAGGCTGCTCGCCGTGGCGGTGCCGAAGTTCTCGGAGTCACTGGTGAGAACCGTGGTGGTGCCGGAAGGCAGAGTAGCTCCTGTGGCATCCGTGCTCCACCCCTGAGTACCGCTGTTCGTCGTAGGCGCGGCCCAAGTGCCTCCCGCTGTCCCGAAAAGTGCAGTGGCACCATTGTTATCCCAGTAGTAGTTGGCCGCATGACTGGACGTGACGGTCAGAGCGAGGCTCGCGAGGGAAACGGCGGCGAGAAAGAATGGGTTTTGTCTTTTGGGTTTCATGGATCGCTGGAGGGGGGTAGATTATGCGCAATACTTCGATGAGGGTACGCATTACAGGAATAAGATTCATAGCCAGGTCCCCTGCGGGAATCCAGAACTATTATCATTCCTAGGATCGGTCCGAGCTCCCTGTCACAAGACCTCGCCCGATCTGGCGCAGAATCCAAAAGAGCTTGGCTCTTCCACGTCCAATCGAACTGGTGTGGGGCAAAGTGAAAGCTCTTCTGGGAAATTGCACCTGCCGTCTGGGATGCGCTTTCACCAGCCACACAAAAGGAGGCTACCCAATGGCTTGCTGATTACGGTTATGGATTTATTTAAAGGCGCCGGCAGAAGTGCGTGCCGTTTTCGTCAGGAGTGCGAGCGGCTTCATGGGAGAAATCTGTGGGGTTGTTTTCTTGGGATAGGTGGAGAAGTGAAAGGTCAAAATCAAAACGGCGCGGCAGGAAGAACCCGCCGCGCCGCTTGTCTTGAGGATTGGTCTAACCGATCAGGGGGTGTCGCTGATCTTGGCGCGGAGGAAGACCTTCGAAACCGTTGGAACCGTGCCCGCTTCCCGGAAGGTGCGGTAGGTCCAGCCAGTGGAAAGTGTGGGCAATCCGGCAGTGATCGCAGGAGTGACTTCGCTGATGGTATTGGCGAAGGTTCCCAGATTCACATCGCCTTCGATCTTGTAATAGAGGGCGTCGATCAGCGCGGAGACCTGGTCGCCGGAGTTGGCCGTGAAGGTGGCGCCGGTGCGGACGGGCAGGGTCAGTGTCATGACCTGATCGGATCCGACCGTGGCGATTTTCCCAACGATCTTGCCGTCATTGGCACCCGAGAGCGGGTTTCCATCGAAGGCGAATTCGTAGAGGTTGTTGCGACCGTCGTTGTCTGGATCGTCGCCCTTGGCATTATTACCTCCGGTTAGGCCCTTGGAAGCGGCCCAGCCGATGTAGGGATCGCCATTGACGATGCTGACGACGCCCGTGGAGGCGAAGGCCGAGGTATCCCAGGCCAGCCCACCGCTGAGGGCGGGGAGGATGAGGTCGGTGGCCACGTTGAAGTTGGTCACGTTGATGGAACCGGTGGAGTCGATCAGGTCGAAGGACTGTCCGGGGGCCGGAGTGAGTCCGGTGATATCGACCGTGATCGTGCCGTCCAGGGCGAGAGCACTGGAAACCGTGAGGGCGTCATAGTTGACGCCGCGGGTGCCGGTGGCCGGGAGCTGGAGGGTGATGGCCGAGGTGGAGGCCACCGTAGCGGAGGTCATGGTGATCAAACCACTGCCGGCACCACCTGGAGTGACGCTGCCCGCGAGGGTGGCAGCTCCGGTGGAACCGCTGCCAGTGAGGGTGCCTGCGGTGCCGACACTGACGGTGTTGGTGGCGCTCTGGCCGTTGAGGTTCAGCGAGCCGCTTGTGACGGTGGCGACGCTGGTGCCGAGGGCTGAAGCACTGCCGAGGATAAGCGTGCCGCCGTTGACCGTGGTGGCTCCCGAGTAGGTGTTGACTCCCGTGAAGGTAAGACGACCTGTTCCGATTTTAGTCACCCCGCCAGCATTGCCCATGGTGGGATTGACCGTCAGATCGCTGGTGGCGTCCGATCCGAGGGCAACGTTAAAGGTACACACCGTGGCACCAATATTGAACCCCAATATACCACTTGTGCTGATGAGCCCGATGGTGTCTCTCGCGCCACCATTCGTTGTGATGCTGAATGGTGTCGAAACGGCATTGTAATTGCCAGTTCCTACCAGAATCGAACCGCCACCGGCGGAATCGAAGGTGTAGTTCCTGCCGTTGTAGATGTCTTGGTTACCCGTTTGAGCGCTGATTTTGAGAGTCGCGCCGTTGTTGATATTAATCTGGGTGCTCCCGTAAAGAGTCCCGGTAGCTGCAGCAAAAAATTCCAAGGTGCCACCGTTGATCGTGATCGGGCCGGTGAAGGTGTTGAAGGCGGAGGAGGTCAGCGTGCCGACACCGTTCTTGGTCAGGCCACCCGCACCGCTCGCGACGCCGGCAATGCTCACCGAGTTGCTATTGGTGTCAATGATCCCGGTGCTGGTCAGGCTCACCGTACGCGCGGCAGGCGAGGTGATGGCGGCATCTGCTTGCAGGGTGCCACCAGCAAAGATCAGCGTGTTGCTGGCAACACCCGTGCCAAGAGCATTCGTCGAATTGGCGCTCAAGACGCCTGCACTGATCGTCGTAGGACCGGTGTAGGAGTTGGCGGCGTTGAGGGTGGTGGTGCCGCTGCCGGCTTGGGTGAATGAACCCGTGCCGGTGATGGCCGCGCCACTGAAGTCCGTGCCTTGCACCACTGCATTGCTGCGGTTGATCGTCAGGTTGGCGGGAGTCACCATCGAGATGGCACTGCTGGTGGCAAGACTTCCGGTCGTGCCGCCTGCGCCAAGTTGCAGGGTGCCGGCGTTGATCGTCGTCTGGCCGGTGTAGGTGTTCGCGTTCGTCAAGGCCACCGTGCCGGTGCCCATCTTGGTCAGGGACGATGTCGACGTGTCAACGATGACTGAATTAATGATCAGGCCGTTTGCGACGTAACTGCTGAGCACCAGATCGCTGTTAGGAGTGGCGGCGGCCAGGTTTCCGTTGCCGATGGTCAGTGATCCCGCACCGGTGCCCACCAGAATGGCGTTGGCAAGAAGGGTCTGGGTGCCTGAGTCGATCGTGGCGGCACTGGTGCCACCGGAGGCGCTCTGGGTGAGTGTGCTGATCGTGGTCGTGGCTGCGGAAAGCGTGATGTTGCCCGCACTTCCGGTGCCTTCGATGATCCGGACGTTGGTGGTCGAGCCATCGGCAATGACCTGAGTTCCGCCGTTGCGGCGGGTCACATCCGTGTAGGTGGGTGTGGTGATGAGACCATCGAGCCCATTGGTGGAATTGACGGCAAAATCGGTGCTGCCAATGGTCGCCCAAGGGCCGAGAATACCGTAGGCGTTATTGGGAGTATCGGTGGTGGCGATGCCGGAAGCCCCGAAGTCGATGGTGGCAAGGGCACCGTTGGTGATCGCGTTCATCTGCAGGACGACAGTCCCGCTGCTGCGCGTCAAGCGGGAGGCTGTGCCGGCGGTAAGCGTGGTCGAAAGAACGGCTTCCGCGTGGGTGCCTCCGCTGAGGTCAAGGGTGGCGGCTCCGAGGGTCAGCGCAGCGGTGTCAGAGAGCTTGCTGTTGTCCTGGATGCTATAGTCCAGCGTGACGGTGCCGGCATTGATGGCGGTCGCGCCGGTGAAGGTGTTCGCGCCCGAAAGGGTCTGCGCACCAAGGCCGTTCTTGGTCAGGCTGGTGGCAGTTCCGTCAGCAATGCTGCCGGAATAGCTGAGGTTGGAACCGGTGGCGACATTGAGGGTGAGTGCGGTCAGGCCGGAGTAGCCACCGGAGGTGGTGGTGAAGACATCAGACAGGTTCTTGTCCCCGGTGAGTCCGCCCATGGCCAGAGTCGCCACAGTGGTGCGGAGACCATTGGTGGCGTCACCGGCGATGCTGTTGAGCGTGTCCAGCGGACTGTTCTGCATGGCATTCGCATTTCCCAAGCTCAGGATTCCTCCGAGGATCTTGGTGACGCCGAAATAGGGATTTGATCCGGAGATGGTGAACGTCCCGGTACCGTTTTTGGTCAGGCCGAAATTACTGCCGTTCGTGGATCCGGGGATCGCGGAAGCGTTGACGGAAAAGCCCGCATTATTTCTGCCGAGATTGCCGGAAAACGTCGTGTTCGTGGCACCATTGATCGTCAGGGTTGCTGGCGCAGAGACGTCGCTGTTGACGACCTCTTGGACTCGCGAGGTAAACGCAGTATTGGTCAGCCCGGCAAGGGTCTGGCTGAAGCCAAACAAGTTGAGTCCAATCCCGCGACCAGTTCCCGTGCCTGCTTGGCCCAGGATGTTCAACACTGTGGTGGTGGGCAGCGCATTCGTTGCACCCAGTTTCACAAATGTCTGGCCCGCGGTGCCAGCGGTGTTGTCGATCGTGGTGGTGCCGGAATAATTGCTGGCCGCATTCAGGGTGACGGTGAGGATGGTGTTGGCGTTGGCAACAGCGTTACTGAAAGTCACATTTCCAGTTCCGCCGATGGCCCCGTTGAGAATGAACTCGTTGAAGGACTGAAGTCCGGTGTTGGTGGTGGGGGCGTTGATTGTCACATTTCCCGAGGTCGTGATCGGAGCATAGACAGTGACAGCGCCATTGGTGAGGTTGGTCCGCAGGGTGGTGCCGGTCGCCATGGTGATGCCGCTGGTTCCGTTCACACCTGGATTGTTGCCACCGAGGGCACCGACATTGCCGAGGGACAGGATGCCTGCATTGATGGTCGTGGCACCTGTGAAGGTGTTGGCAGCGCTCAGGGTCGTTACGACGGTCGATCCCAATGATTTGGTGATGCCGCCGGCACCGCTGATGATACCGGCGAAGGAGTTGTTCGCTCCGTTGCCTTGATCAACGGTCAAGGTGAATGACCCAAGATCAATGGTGGAAGTGCTGGTGAAATTAAAGGCGGATCCACCGTCAGAATGAATCAAGGTATTCCCTGTCAGCGTGACCGGTCCTGTCCAGGTAAGGTTTCCGGTGCCGCCGGCATAGAGAGCACCGTTGGTTCCAGTGCTGCCTGTTCCAACGAGGCTGAGGGGTTCGCCTGTCACCGTCAAAGTCGAGGTGGCACCGAGATAACCGAGCGTGGCGCCGGAGCTGACGATCGTGCCGTTCGTTGTACCGCCCAAGGCACTCGCATTGCTCATCAGGAGCATCCCACCGCTGACGGTGGTCAGGCCGGTGTAGGTATTGGCCCCGGAGAGGGTCAGGGTACCCGTGCTGTTTTTGGTCAGGCCACCGCTGGTGTTAGTTGCCAATGTCGAGGCGCCCAGGACCGCGCCTGATCCACCGCCTCCCGCCAGCGTTACGCTAGGAGCCGAGGTGTAGCCAATACCGGGATTGGTAATGACAATGCCGGTAACCGCACCGGTGACTTGATTGATCGTCGCATAGCCGGTCGCGCCTGCGCCTCCCCCCCCGGTGATTTGCACGTAGGGTGCGCCGACGTAACCGCTTCCTCCGCTCGTCAGCGGAACGGTGGCCACGCCATTTCCCGTGGGCGCAAGCAGATTCGCTGCAATCGTGGCGTTGAAAGTGTTGGTGTCGATGACCGCACCGCCGGCAAAGGTACCAAAGGCTCCGTTGACATAAGCGCCGCCAGTGGTGATGGCGTTCATGAAGGAAGCGTTCGTCGCTGCCGCCTTGAGCGTGCCACCGTTGAAGTTGGCATAGGCCGTTCCGGACGAATAGAAGATGGCATTGGTCAACAGGGTGCCAGCGTTCAGGTTGAGGAGGCCGGTGCC
>JANOBS010000076.1:0-6955 GCA_031411755.1 Luteolibacter sp.
ACTGAAGGCGAAGGGCCTTGAGGGCAACACCCTGGTCATCTTCACCAGCGACCACGGCCTGGCCCGAGGCAGTCATGGACTGCTCGGAAAACAGAACGTCTACGAGCACTCGCTGCGGGTCCCGATGCTCCTGCGCGGTCCCGGCATCACCGTCGGAGGGAAGAGCACCAGCCCGATCTACAACTTCGAGCTCTATCGCACGATCGCCGAGGCTGCTGCCGCCAAGCCGAAAGCCGGACAGGTCGAGGGCGAGTCATTTCTCCCCATCGCCACGGGACGCAGCAAGGGAAGCCGCAACGTGGTCTATGACGGCTACACCAACCTCATGCGGGCCGTCGTGGACGGCGACTGGAAGCTGATCGAAACCCACGTCAAAAAGGTCCGCGGCACCCAGCTCTTCAACCTCGCCACCGATCCTTCCGAGAAAACCAACCTCGCCACCGATCCCGCCCACGCGGAAAAACTCAAGAGCCTGCGCGAGCAGATGATCACCCAGCGGGAAGTCTGGGACGACCACGACGCCAGCTTCTGGAACGGGATCGGATTCGGCCCCGAACTGAAGAATGCCAAAGCCCCCAATCCCGCTGACAGCAAGGATTTCTGACCCGTCTGTCTGAAAGTGGAAGCCTGTCGATTGGGGTATGCTTTCTTTCTCCGCAGAGACACTGAGGTGACACAGAGATCACCGAGAGAACTTCATTCATGGATTCTCCGCGACCTCATCCTCCCTCAGAGACTCTGTGGAAAATGGGCTGCCAATCTCCCTCGCAGCACTAACTTCCCAGCATCCTCTTCTCTTCCGTTTCGAATTTAGTGCTTAGAATTTAGTGCTTCATCTTCGTATCCACAATGATCGTCACCGGTCCGTCATTGATCAGGGCCACCTTCATGTCCGCGCCGAAGACTCCACGTCCCACCGGTTTGCCGAGCGCGGTTTCCATCAATTCACAGAAGGTTCCATAAAGCGGCTCCGAAATCTCCGGCCTCGCGGCGCGCAGGAAGGACGGGCGATTTCCCTTCTTCGTCGAGGCATGCAGGGTGAACTGGCTGACCACGATCACCTCGCCGCCCCTGTCCTGCACCGAGAGGTTCATCTTTCCCTCCGTGTCGGAAAAGATCCGCATCGCCGCCACCTTTGCCGCCAGCCATTCGGCGTCTTCCACCGCATCGCCATCCTCCACGCCAAGCAGCACCAGCAGGCCCGCCCCGATCGCGGAAACCTTCTCGCCCTCAATCGTCACCGAAGCCTCCGACACCCGCTGGATCACCGCACGCATGGACGAATGATGCGGCCCAAGCCCGGTCGATCCAGCGAAATCCTGGCGGATCACCGGGCGAGGGGGATGTCGCCCGGGTGCGTATATCACCTCCCGCACGTCGTGGGCCCAAGCCTGTCACTAGACCACCCGATCTCAACACGGCGATCCTCGAAATTCGTTGTCAAATCAAGGAGTCCGGCCATCTTCCATCAGGTAGGATTCACCGGACATCAAGATCTTTGATCCTACGAATAAGTAATGTTCGCTGAAGGATGAATTACCTGCTCCACATGTCTCCAGAGGAAGCCGCAGCGGAAGCTACAAGGCTTGCATCCGAATTTCTATCACGCGCTGATGCGAAGGGTTTCGTTGGAGAGCTGGGTGACGCCAATCCCGATCCCATCGATACCGAGGCGCTCGGTAAGGTGCAGCGATATTGGATTTCACTCGTGCGTTGGACAAAGGATGGTTCCTTGCTTGATGGCCCTGCCGTAATTCGGATTGATCTTGTTGAACACCAATGTAAATGGGCATGACTCGGGATGACTACAGGAGGCAGACCGCAGCCACACGACGCAATCGTTTGGGGTGGAAGCATTGGCTAGGTTTGATATTGAGCATTCCCATTCTGATTCCGATGTTTCTTGGAGACATTTTAGCCGCACCTTTTACCGCCAGGCGCAACGAGAGCGTATTCAGATGGTTGCTTTTCACCTTGGCACGTTTTGCCGCACCACTTATCCTCCTTAGTGTATTAATCATATACTTGATCCGCCGTCACCACTGACACAGAACCAAGAAAGCGAAAAAAGCGCACCATCCAACCACTACCAGCCGCCCTGTTTCGATGATTTTCCGCAACTTCAACCTTAACCCCGAGTTCGACTTCCGCCCCCGCTGGTAGTGGTGGAGGTGCTCGGACGTTCTTCAAAAAATGAACCAGCAACTCGACACTCAAGAATGGCCCTCCATCGAGTTCCAAGGTGAATTGCTACCACAAAGTCTAAGCGCGATTCACATCCTCATCTACCAGCCGCTTTCAGAAAGAACACTCGACTGGATTTGGAAGCTCCCCCACTGCAAGGAGGTCTGGAAGAGCGGCGAGCCGGACTGGTGCGTCGCTTCAGCCGCCGAGATTGCGGATCATTTGTTGGAGCACAGGGATAGTATTGTTGAGGAGATTCGGGACCGACTTGGTCCTCACGGATTTGATGGCGAGGCAACAATCAGCGAGTGGTTGATTGCCCTCAATCGCATTGGGATCCTTGCTGAATCGGCAGAGGGTGATTGCCATTGGATTGCTGGAGAACCGACTGAACGAGCCGACGAGACGCGTCGCAGGATTCTAGCCTTCTTGGATCAGAAGCTTGAAGACAACGCATGAACGAAAGGTTCCGGCTGGCAAGCCTCCGAGTCGTGATCCAAAGGGGCCGCAAAAATGAAATGAAGTTGCGAGATCGGTGGGGGTTTCTAGTCTGCGCGGGTGTCGAGTGAGGTCCGTCGTTCTGGAATGCCCCTGTTTTCCGGGCTGTGGATGGTGTTTTTCCTGATGGGGATGTCGCCGGGCTTTTATGCCTCCGCGCTGACGAACATCCTGACCGCCAAGCACCTGGAGGAATGGGTGACGCTGGCCTTCCTGGTCGGGCCGGTGGCGGCGATGATTTCACCGTTGTTCATCGGTGCGCTGGCGGACCAGCGGATGCGGGCGGAGCGCTTGCTGGGGTGGATCGCGATCATCGGGTCGATCCTGCTCTACGGCGCATTTTGGACGCTGGAGCACGATTGGAATCCGTGGTGGTTCATCTGCCTGCTGGCGGCGCAATCGCTGTTGTCAGGGCCGATGTGGGGGCTGTGCACGACGGTGGCGCTGGCGCATCTGGAGCTGCCTGAGAAACATTTTCCGCTGGCGCGACTGGGGGCCACGATCGGTTGGATCGCGGCAGGACTGGTCACCAGTCACTTGTTGCATGCCGATCGCTCGGCCATCGCCGGATACGCCTCGGTGGTGCCGAGGCTGTTGGCGGGCCTGATGGCCTTCACGCTTCCAGCCACGCATCCCACCAGCCAGAGTCGATCCCTGGCCAGCCTGCTGGGTCTGGAGGCGTTCTCGTTGTTCAAGGAACGGGACCATTTCGTCTTCTTTCTGGTGACCACCCTGATCTCGATCCCGCTGGCCTCGTTCTACATGTTCGTGCCCCGGCATCTGGAAGCCCTTGGTGACATGCAGGCCTCGGCGACGATGACCTTCGCCCAATGGCCGGAAGTTTTGGCGATGGTGACGATCGGCGCGGTGATGACGCGCCTGCGGGTGAGGACGGTGCTGTTCTGGTCGCTGGTCGTCCATGTAGTGCGCTTCGCGTCCTTCGCGATGGCGGGAGTGACCGGACAAATCGGCTGGCTGATGCCCGGGGTGCTCCTGCACGGGATCGGCTACACCTTCTACTTCATCACGGCCCAGTTCTTCCTGGATCGGCGGGTGCCGCAGGGCATCCGCGGTCAGGCTCAGGGGCTGCTGACCTTGGTTTCGAACGGGCTGGGAAGCCTTATCGGCATCCTGCTGGCGGGCTATTTGTATGACCTGACCGTCATCCACGGGGCCGGTGGCTGGACGGTGTTCTGGTCGGTGATGACGGCGGTGTTGATGGTGAGTCTGGTGATTTTCGCCGTTTTTTATAAGGGGAAGTCGGCAGAGGCATAATAGGTCTTATGGGTCCTATGGGTCTTCTAGGACCTATTTCACGGCAATGCCCACTCGGCTTTCTTGGCTTGATACTCGGCCTGGGGGAGCAGCACGTAGATGGGTCGCTTGGCGGGATCGATGTTGGCGATGAGCCAGCGCAGTTTTTCCTCGGGCATGGTGGTGCAGCCGGCGGTGGGCTTGGTTCCATCGGCACGCCAGATGTGGAAGAAGATCGCGCTGCCGGCATTCGGCACGGCTTTTGGTGGAGCATTGTGGGCGATGAAGAGCTTCAGCTTGTGGGCCGGATCATCCTGCTTCATCTGCTGCTTCTTTTCCCACTCGGTGGCCGGATCGTGGTCGATGACGACGTTGCGGTTGTAGCTGGGCGATGAGGAGTCCTCGACCCACAGATCGCGCGGCGTGACCTGCCGATAGGGCAGGGCGGAGTTCTTGCGGATGGAGGCGTCGTTGCCCCAGGCTCCACCGAGGGAAAAGACCCCGGCCGGGGCGCGGTTGTCGCCTTCCTGCTTGGTCTTGGCGCCCTTTGGGACGGGGCTGAGTCCGCTGCCCCAGACGAGCCCGCTCTTTCCGAGTCGACCATTCCAAGCGGCTCCGACCTGCTGCCACTTGCCGCCGCCTTTCTGATAGAGCGCGAGGGTGACGTAGGAGCTGTTCCAGTCCTTCGCGGTGCCGACGATGCACTGGGTCGAGTTCTCAGGGATCTGGAAGGCGCTTGCCGAGAGACAGAAGAATCCAGAGGCCAGAATCCAGAGGAGACGATGCATGCAGGCAAGAGAGCGGAAAATGCGCGGATTTCCAGCCTTCACTTCCGAATGTCGGCATGGCCCGCAGAGGTGGAGCAGCGGCCGCATGCTCCTCACAAAAAGCGGGGAGACCTGAGTGAAATCCGGATTTGCCACGTTCTAATGGCCCCGGTTGCCGCCGGGCCTTCCGCTGAGCCATGTCGAACCCCTTTTCCGCACCGCTGATCCTGACATTTTCCGCGATTCTCTCCTGTCTCGTTTCCGGCGAGGTGCTGGACACCCTGGTGCTCGGGAATGAGCCGTCGGAAACCGCCCACCACGCGTCGGCGGATCATTCCGAGGTGATCGCCGGTGGATTGGGGGAAAAGGCACGAAGGATGCTGCCGGGTGGAGCTCTGCCATGGCAGGGTGGCGTGCTGGCATTTTCCTTGAGAGTGGATCCGGAGAAGCAGAACTATTTCACGATCCGGCTTTGGGGCGATGACGTGAACCACAACCAACTGACCCTCCACCTCGATGGCAGACAGATCGGCTATCGTCATCTGGGTGACATCGAGGCGCTCGACATCGGAGCGGATGCTCCTGCGTATCCGGGGCGCTTCATTTACCGGACGAATCCGCTGCCGATCGCACTGACGAAGGGCAAGAAGGAGGTGGCGCTGGAGATCCGTGCGACCGGTCCGATCTCGGCCTACGTGAGCGGTTTCGAGGACTATCAGAAGCCGATGACCGAGCCCACGCGTGGGATCTATCGGGTCTACTCGCACACCGATGGCTGTTTCACGCCGCCGCCGGAGGAAAGGCAGGGCACGTCACCGGAAAAGTCGGAGCCTCGTCCGTCGCCGGGGCCTGAGGTGATGGAGGCCTTGAAGCTGCGGGTGAACCAGCAGATCGATGGGTTGCTGAAGGATCCGAAGCGCCCGGCGAACCAGATGCAGGCGCTTTTCCTCGCGAAGTCGTATTTCGAAAGCTGGACCCATGCCGCCGGAAAGCCGGAGACGATCACGAAGATCCAGGCAAGCCTCGATGAGCTTTACCGCGCCTACGTCAAGAACCCGAAACTGGCCGAGGCGGAACCTTCAACCTACAATCCCGATTGGTTCGGCCTGGGGCCTTCCGGCTGGACGATCGATCTTTTGTCGGAGCAGTTGAAGCCGGGGCTCGATGAGCAGATCGACGATGGAATGGGCGTGAAGGTGAAGCGTCGCGACGCCTTCGCCGCCATGCTGGTGGCTTGTCGGGATTGGCACCGTGAACATCGGCGGCAGTACACGAACCAGTCGATGATCAACGACCTCTACGGCATCTACCTCGCGAATCGCGGAGTGGCAGTCGTCGCTCCGGAGAAGGCGCTGCCGGAAACGCAGTCGAGGCGTTACCTCTACGAGTCGATCGGACTGGAGCCCTGGCTGGGCAGCGAGAAGGATGGTCAGCCGACGAAGCCGCTCGGCGAACACTATTTCCAGCTCACCGCAAAGGGCCTGACGAAGGAGCTCGGATTCGTGGGCAACTACGGCGAGGTGATCGACTGGGTGTGTCAGATTCATGAAGCCACGCGCCCGGCTCCTGGCAAAGACGGCGATCCGCGGATCAAGGCGCAGTTGGTGAAGATTGCGCGCGCCCGATTGCCATTCCGCTACCCGATGCTCGATGAGGGTGGCTATCGCGCGATGGTGCTGGAAACCATCGTCGGCTGGAGGGATGTGCATGTTCCCGGCGATGTGACCTACACCCAGAGGCCTTCCTGGGATGGTGGACCGCTGGAAGCCGCCTCCGCCACCCTGGATCCGGTGTTGCTCGGCGGGGTGGAGCAGATGTTCGCCGACAACCAGTTCCATGCCTCGATTGCGAAGCAGATGGAGGAAAAGGGTTTCCGCACCACCTTCGGATTGCTGGCGGTGCCCGGTTGCCTGGAGACGCTCAAGGGGCTGTCGCCTTCGAAGCATCCGCTGCCGATGTCGTGGGACCAACCGGACTTCGTGTTTTCCGATGAGGAGGATGGCGTGGTTGCGATCAAGAACGGCCGGGAAATCCTCTACGCCTCGCTCTACTGGCGGGCGAGAAATGCGGTCAATTTCCTCGGTCGGGTGCATTTTCTCACTCCGGCGTTTGATCGCATCGCCACGGTCCACGAGGACATCCAGTTCACGCCTTCCGGCATGGACTACAAGCGTCCCAACTGGACAAACTTCGGCTTTGGAAATGGCGGTCCGCGTTACCCTGCCACGTTTGTTTCCGCCCACGCCGGGGAG
>JANOBS010000077.1:0-5725 GCA_031411755.1 Luteolibacter sp.
GCCGCGGTGGCCCATGAGGTGCGTGCCCGTCTGGAGCGGGTGCGGTCGGCCCTGATCGCGGCAGGCAAGCCGTGATCGGCCGGCGGCCGGCCGCATGACCGGCCCCGCATCAGGCCCAGCCCCGGGCGTGCCGCATCAGCCCGCGGCGGCGGCGGCCGGCACGCTCTACACCTGTCCGATGCACCCCGAGATCGAGCAGGACTCTCCCGGAGACTGTCCGATCTGCGGCATGCCGCTGGAACCGAAGGCGGTCACGAACATGGCGGACGAACATGCCCTACGGGAAATCCGCGACCTGTCGCGTAAATTCTGGAGCGGCCTCGCGCTGACCGTCCCGATGTTCCTGCTGGCGATGCTTCCCATGATCCCCGGTCTCTCGATGGACGGACTGGTGCCCGCATCGATTTCAAAGTGGATCCAGTTTTCGCTGGCGACGCCGGTGGTGTTCTGGGCTGGCTGGATGTTCTTCGTGAAGGGCTGGCGCTCGTTCAAAGGTTGGAACCTCAACATGTTCACCCTGATCGCGATCGGGGTCGGCGCGGCCTATGGCTACAGTGTGGTCGCGGTGTTGGCGCCTGGACTCTTTCCCTCCTCGTTCCGCCATCATGGCTCAGTGGAGCTATATTTCGAAGCCGCCGCGGTGATCATCGTTCTCGTTCTGCTGGGCCAACTTCTCGAAGCCCGGGCACGCAGTCGGACTGGCGAGTCGATCCGGGCACTGCTGGATCTCACTGCGAAATCGGCCAATCGCGTGAAGGAAGATGGCAGCGAGGAACAGGTGCCGGTCGAGATGCTCGTCATCGGTAACCGCCTTCGTGTGAAGCCCGGTGAAAAAATCCCTCTCGATGGAACGATCGTCGAGGGCGCAAGCAGTATCGATGAATCCATGATCACCGGAGAGCCGCTTGCAGTGAAAAAGCAGGCAGGAGATCCAGTGGTTGGAGCCACCCTCAATCAGACCGGCTCGTTCGTGATGACCGTCGAAAAGACAGGAGCGGACACCCTCCTTGCGCAAATCGTCCAGATGGTATCCAAGGCCCAGCGCAGTCGTGCACCCATTCAGAAAATGGCCGACACCGCGGCCGGCTACTTCGTGCCCGGGGTGATGGTCGTGTCTGTGATCACCTTCATCGTCTGGTCGCTCTGGGGACCCGAGCCTGCAATGGCTCTCGGTCTCATCAATGCGGTGGCCGTGCTGATTATCGCGTGTCCTTGCGCGCTCGGTCTGGCGACACCTGTCTCAATCATGGTTGGCATCGGCCGTGCCGCGCAGGAGGGGATTCTTGTTCGGGATGCGGAGGCGATCGAGACCATCGAGAAAATCGACACGCTGGTCATGGACAAGACCGGCACGCTTACGGCCGGGAAGCCAAAGGTGACCCTGTTCGTCGTTTCCCCTCAAACAGAGAAAGACCGGGTTCTTGCCTCCGCCGCCGCGTTGGAAACCCAGAGCGAGCACCCGCTTGCCCGTGCCATCCTCGATCATGCCCGCGAAGCGAACCTCTCCTTACCCGCCGTGTCCGGATTTCAATCCACCACCGGTGGTGGCATCTCTGGGGTGATCGATGGCCAAACCTGGCACGTCGGGAAGCAGGCGTTCATCGGGTCTCAAGGAGCCATTATTCCAGATGAGCTGATCAAGACCGCCGAGGAAAGCCAGCGTCAGGCGAAAACCGTTGTCTGGGTCGCCTGTGAGCAAACCGCGGTCGCCACGTTCGCCATTTCCGATCCGATCAAGGAAAGCACTCCGGCTGCCATCGCCGAGCTCCACCGACTCGGTATTCGCCTGGTGATGGCCACCGGCGACAATGAAGCCACCGCCCGTACGGTCGGCAACGAACTGAAGATCGACGAGATTCACGCCGGGCTTTCGCCTGCCGACAAGATCAAGCTCATCAGCGATCTGAAGGCCAGTGGCCGACGCGTCGCCATGGCTGGGGACGGCATCAACGATGCGCCCGCTCTCGCCGGGGCGGACGTCGGTATCGCCATGGGGACCGGCACCGACGTGGCCATCGAAAGCGCCCACATCACTCTGGTCAAAGGCGATCTCTCGGGCATCGTCCGCGCCATTCTTTCCAGCCGGGCCGTGATGCGGAACATCCGTCAAAACCTGTTCTTCGCCTTCATCTACAACTTCGCGGGCATTCCTATTGCCGCTGGGATTCTCTATCCATTCACCGGCACGCTGCTCAGTCCGATGATTGCCGGAGCAGCCATGTCGCTGTCCTCCGTTTCAGTGATTTCAAACGCACTCCGCCTGAGGACGATGAAACTCAACGCTTGAACTCCGGATTTCAATCGGGACCCAGCGAGCTCTTGAAAAAGTCGGAGAGTCGGTCGTGGATCAGGCCCCGGACCTCCTTAGCCGGACGCTTCCCGGTCCGGGCAACTCGTGGCAGGGCGGAGACAAAAATCCGATCAGAGAATGATTCGTGTTTGGTGCCATCGAGGATGAGTCGCTCCCGATCTGTTTCCTTCAGAGACTTGAGAATCCGCATTTCAGAACGACGGATCAGGGCCTGCTCGTCGCTTTCCTCTGGAACCGGCGGTGCCAACAACCACCCGGGCATTTCCTCATCGATGAAGAGAAACGGCCCGCGCGGATAGGCTTCGCCAAGGAAGAATCCGTCGAGGTTTGCTCCCGCATGGAAGACTGGATTGGCGGCGCATTCACGGATTGCCATGGTGCCTCCAAACGAGAACCCGAAGATGCCCATGCGGTCGAGATCGAGCCTTCCTGTTAGATCGGGCAGGGTGCCCCGCGACAAGGCGTCGCGCACCCGCAGCAGGTCCTGGTTTCTCGCGTCGAGGCACTTTTCAGAGAGGACTTCAAAGGCCGAGACGGCATCGAGTGTGGAGAGATCAGGGGACTCCGGCAGTTGGCCCGATACCACCGAACCATCGAGGTGCAGGATGCGCCGCGATTGTCCGGGGTGGTCGATCGCGACCATCACGAATCCTTCACTTGCGAGGTCTTCCACCTGGAAGAGGTTTTCACCGCGATGGCCCATCCAGGCGTGTTCGTAGAAGAGGACCTTGAATTTCTGCCTTCCGGGAATGGGCGGCGGGCCCTCTATGGCACCGGACAGCGAGTTTGAAATGCGTCCGAAGGGAAACGATGGCGCGAGGCCGGAGTCGGACAGCCATGGGGTCCGTCGGGCAGAGGGGTCGGGTTCGGCTGGATACCAGACCTGGACCATCAGGGCCGGTTGACCGTGTTCGGCGGGAAGCTCGATCGTTCTTGTGCCGACCGCATGACTGCCGGAGTGGCGCGGCATTTCCGGCATCGGGAAGATCCAGCAGAACAGCGCGGCGGTCGCAGATCCGGCGATGGCCATCAGGCGGACCGGCCATTTCCATCCGGACCTCAACGAGAACAAGGGCAGGAGGATCAGTCCTCCGACGGTGGCGGGGAGCATCAGCCATTCCGCGGAGCCGATCCAGGCGACGGCGATCGTGGCAACGATGCTCAGAAAGACTCCGACACGCCACCATTCACCAGGTCGCGGGAAGGCCGCCATCAGCAGGACCAGGAAACAGGCCAGCCATTCTGAAATCACAATCTGCACGCTGGCAGACTGAACGGGTAGAGGGACCTTGGCAAACCGATCGTGATAACCAGAAATTTCCGCTGGACGGATGAAAAGTTGCATGCAATTAAATCCACCATGTCGATTGAAGCCCGTCATGCCAGCCGCCGTCTCCGCCGCAAGATCACCGGTTATGCCGCGTGTTTGCTGCCCTTTGAAGCCGATGGAACCATCGCCAAGGAAGCATTCCAGCAGGCCGTGGCCCGGACCACCGACGCCGGTCTCGGCTGTGCGGTGAACATGGACACCGGTTATGCGAACTATCTCACCAAGGAGGAAAGAACCGCGGTCCTCGGCTGGACGCGCGATGTCATCCAGGGCAGGCGCGATTTCGTCGCCGGGGTTTTCGTCGAAGGGCTGGAAGGGGACTTGGTTCAGCTTTACCGCAAGCAAATGGAGCAGATCGTGTCCTTCGGTGGCACACCGATCCTGTTCCAGACGACGCGTTTTCACGACTGGTCGCCGCAGCAGATCGTCGATCTGTATGCCGCCGTCTGTGAGGGCTTCGACTCGGTGTTCGGATTTGAGCTTGGGAAAATGTTCGCGCCGAACGGGATGATCTTCGATGAGGAAACGGTTTCCGGTTTGATGAAGATTCCAGCCTTGAAGGGCATGAAGCACTCGTCGCTTGATCGAGGCATGGAGCTTCGCCGACTGGAACTGCGCGATCAGATTCGCGCGGATTTCATGGTCTTCACCGGTAACGACCTCGGCATCGACATGACCGAATACGGTTCGGATTACTTGCTCGGACTGGCTGCGTTCTGCCCGGAGAAATTCGCTGAGCGCGATCTCTACTGGGAAACCGGTGACGACCGCTACTTCGCGCTCAACGATGCGCTGCAATATCTCGGCAACGTTGGCTTCCGCGCTCCGGTGCCCGCCTACAAGCACAGCTGCGCGGTGTTCCAGCATCACCTCGGCCGCATCCCTTCGTCCGAGCCCCATCCGATGTGCCCGCGCCGCCCGGATTGGGAGGCCGGAATCATCGCCGACTGCGCGCTCCGCCTCGGCTATTGATCATGGCGACGATCTACGACATCGCGAACGAGGCCGGAGTTTCCGCCTCCACCGTTTCGCGGGCCTTGAAGGGCTCGCGGATGGTGAGCGATGACGTGCGCGGTCGAGTGGAAAGGGTGGCGCGTGAGCTGGGATTCGAGCGCCGCACGGTCCGGCGGCATCGGGCTCGGGCGATCCTCAGTATCCGCCTGGTCCTGCCCCGCCATTCGGCCCCCGAGCGCGGGCTGTTCTTCGATTTCTCCCAGCTCGTGACCGGTCTCAACGAGGGACTGAAGCCATCCGCCTCCAACATCATCTGCGACACCGGCGGGCCGGACTACGACCCATTTCCCCACAAGAAGGGCGGCGACACCGATGCCTTCGTGTTCGCCTTCCACGAGCCCTCTGCCAGGGTCCTTCGCGAACTCAAGCTGCGCGGCGTGCCCGCCGTGGTGCTGAACCGCACCGTGCCGGGAGTTCCCAGCGTGGTATCCGATCATGCGAAGGGCATGCGAGATCTGGTGGACCATGTGGTTTCCAACAGCAACGATCTCAAACCGGCCTTCCTCGGCATCGACGGGCTTGGCGAGGTTCATGAAGCCCGTCTAAAGGGCTGGATCGAGGCACTCAAGGCCCACGGGGTCCGCCTGAATCCCGAGAAGCAGATCCTCCATTTCCCCGGCATCGACCACCTCGATTCGCGGACGGTGTTGAAGCTCGCGAAGTCCTTCAACGCACTGTTCTGCGTGAACGACATCGTCGCCGCTGCGGTGCTTTCCGAACTCGGCCGCGGCGGCATCCAGGTGCCCGCGCAGTGCCAGGTCATTGGCTTCGACGATTCACCTGTTAGACGTCTGACCCGGCCTCTGCTGACGAGCCTGTCCCTGCCGGTGCAGGAACTGGCCCGCGTGGCCGGAAAGCAGCTGGCCTCCGCGATCATCGAGTCCGTCGAACCGCTTCCCCTGATCCGGCTTGCCGGAAATCTAGTGCCTGGCGACTCCACCTTGCCCTTCCATCCATGAACCGCGACCAACTGGCCATCCACACCTTCACGACCAAGCCCTGGTCGATCGACGAGTGCATCGAAAACTACGCCGCCCATGGTTTCGGAGGTCTCTCGGTCTGGCGAGAAA
>JANOBS010000078.1:0-13992 GCA_031411755.1 Luteolibacter sp.
GAGTGTGGGCATCCTGCCCACATGGTATTAATAAAACTTGTGGGCAAGATGCCCACACTCCTTGATGGGCCTGGCGCTTGGAAAGCTCCGCTGCGGGTGGGTTAGTTGCCGTCGGGCTTGGCCGCATCGCTGGCCGGGCTGAGGGCGACGTGAAAGTCGGCGGGCTTGTCGGGGTGCGAGGGATCGAATTTCTTCGCGTCCTCGGCAAGATGGGCGGCGAGTTCCGGAGCGTTTTTCCGAACGCCCTCGACCACGCACTTCGCGATCTCGTAGCTGCCGAAGTTGTTGTGGTGGGTGCCGTCCTGGAATGCCTTGTCGAGTTCGCTACCGAGTCCGACATAGAGTTCGCGGCTCATCGCATGCAGGTCGATGAGTTGGACATTGAGGCGCTTCGCCACGTCTCTAACAGTTTCCGGATATCCGCCGAGCGTGTCGGTTTTCACTCCGCCTTTTCTTTCCATAGAAGTGACGAGCACCGGCGTGGCTTGCTTCGCTTTTACGGTGGCGACGATCTCCTCAAGGTTCTTGCGATAGGTTTCCAGCGCGTCGGGCGACTTGTCCTTCATGTCGTTGTGGCCGAACTGCACCAGCATCCAGTCGCCCTTCTTCAGGTTGGTGTAGGCCTTCTTGAAACGGTTGGCGGAAAGGGAGCTCTTGATCGACTCACCGGACTCCGCGTAGTTGGCGATGGCGAGGTCCGGCTTGAAAAACCTCGCAACCATCTGGCCCCAGGAGTTCCAAGGCTCGAAAGGTTGATCGGTCACGGTGGAATCGCCCATCAGGTAAACGGTCGGGACTTCCACGGCCTTGATCTCGATCCCGGCGATGGCGGGTCGAGGGCCGTTGAACTCGAGGGTGAGCTTGTGGTCCCAGTGGAGGTAGGGAACCTCGCGGGCTTTCAAGCGGACCTTGTCGCCACCGATGATCTCGGGACGACGCACGTTGACGACGAGCTTTTTCACTATCTGCTTGCCGTTCGTGGTCTTGATGTCCTCCAGCATCAGGCGGCGGCATTCGGCCTTGATGGTGGTGTCCGACTCGCCTTTCAGGTCCCCGAGCGTCACGGAGACCTCGTAGTTCCCTTCCGGAAGTTCGGCGGAAAAGTAGAAGCCACCTTCACCGGTGATGAAATCTCCCGACCATGGATCTCCTCCGCAATCGACAGAGGAAATCGTGCGACCGGGTTCGAAGCCGTAGCCTTTCGCGACATCGAAGAGATCGGTGGATTTCACCGCGACGGAACCGGGTGCCGCAGCCCCATCACCGAAGTCGAAGCGCTTGGTGGCCTCTTCGGCGTGAAGAAGGGTGGCGAGGCAGAGAACGGCGAGAGGCAGTCGTTTCATTGGTTCAGACTGACCGCTTCATCCGGTTGTGTCATCCGGTGAATGATCCCCCAAGAGGGTAGATGGGGAATGACGAATGAGGAATTTCCGATTGACGAACGGGGCTATTCCAGGGTGGCGGCGACGGACTCGGCGGCGTCGAGGAAGGATGGGAATGCGGGTTCCCAGCCGGTGGCGCGGAGTTTGGCGTTGGAGACTCGCTTGTGGGTCCAGCCGCGTTTGCGGTCGAGATCGCGCGGGCCGGTAGGGGGGAGGGGGCGGGAGAAGAGCTCACTCAGGCGCTCGTAGGTTTCCCGCTGGGTGAGCGGGGTTGAGTCGCAGAGGTTGTAGAATTGCGGAATGCGGAATGCGGATTGCGGATTGGCTAGGTGGAGGATTGCGGCGGAGGCGTCGTCGCGGTGGATCTGGTTGATGTAGCGTCGGCCGTCTTCCTCGATGATGGCTTCGCCGCTGAGGAACTTTTTCAGGAGGATGCTACGATGCGGGCCGTAGATGCCGGCGAGGCGGGTGACGATGCCTCCGTGGTCGAGGACGTGGCGCTCGGTTTCTAGGAGGATCCGGCCGGTTTCGCGATCCGGGATGGCCGGGCTGTCTTCGGTGACCTCGGAGCCGTCGATCTGGGCATAGACCGAGGTGCTGGAGGTGAAGAGCAGGGGAACGCCGGGAAACGTGTCTGTTAGATTCCGGCAGCCATCGAGATAGACCTGGCGGTAAACCTCGGCCCCGCCTTTTCCGGAGGCGGCGCAGTGGACGATGAAGTCGGGCTGGAGGTGTCCTAGCCCGGCCACGTCTTCCGGCGAGCTGATGTCGCAGGAGAGTTCGGACAATTGCGGATTGCGGATTGCGGATTGCGGATTGGAAGAGCCACGCGAGAGCGCGGTGACTTGCCAGCCGGCGGCGACGAAGTCGCGGGAGATGGCCTGGCCGAGGTAGCCGTGGCCGCAGAGGAGAAGGTTCAAGGTTTCAGTGTTCAGGTTCAAGGTGAGGACTCTTGCTGAACACTTGAAACTGAAAACTTCAAACTCATTTCGGGATCTCGTTCAGCGTGTACCAGCCTTCTGGGTGCCAGAGGTCGGAGCCGGTGGCGGATTTGACGCCTTTGGCGCTGAGGTGGTGGACTAGGCCCTGGACGCGGCCGTCGACCTTGAGGCGGACCTTGGTCTTGTCGGCTGAAACGGTGGCGGCGGTGATTTTTGGGGTGGCCTGATCGACCTCGGGGCTGCCGTATTTCGACTGGTAGATGTAGGTCCAGGCTTCCATGCCATAAGAGGCGGGATTTCCGGCGGTGGCGGGATCGACGGGGCCTGTGAAGGTCAATTCGAAGCCGTCGGAGGTGGCGGTCATGGTGAGGATTTCAAAGGGCGTCTTGCCGGTCCAGCGGACGCGCTCGAACGTGAAGGGTTTGGAGCCCTTGGAGGCCCAGCCGCGGTTGGTGCCGCCGATGAAGAGGGTGCCGTCTTCTGCCTGGCGGATCGGGACGATGCCTGCCTCGAAGCCTTCGAGGAAATGGAAGACCGCGCCCTGATAGAGTCCGTTGACCTTTTCGAGGTTGATCCGCTGGACCTGAGACGCGGTTTGTTCACCGATGTACATCTGCTTGGCCCAGGGGCCGAACTTGCCGCCGGTGGTGTCGCAGGCGATGCCGCTGGGGGAGTTGCCGACCTTGGCATGTGGGAGGATGACGGCGGGGGGAACGAGCTCGGGGAACTTTTTCCGCTCGATCATCATTCGGGATGGATCGGTGACTTCTGGCGGGGCCGGGAAGTTGGCGAGCTTGGCGAATTTGTTTCCGACGGGGTTTCCCATGAAGCCGCCGGGACGGAGCCACTTGAGGGAGGACGAGCCGTTCCATAAGCCCTGGTTGTCGGTGTAGAAAGTATCGCCTTCCGCGTTGAAACCGATGCCGCCGGGAGAGCGGATGCCGGAGCAGGTCGGGATCATTTCACCCTTCGGAGTGACCCTCATGCACCATCCGCGCCAGTCCGAGCCGGCTCCGGCGGAGCCGGTGAGGCAGAGGACGACCCAGATGTCTCCATTCTTGTCGGGAGGAGTGCCGAAGGCGTATTCGTGGTAGTCACCGTTGATTCCCCATTTGTCGCAGATCGTTTCGTAGGTGTCGGCAATGCCGTCACCATCCTCATCCTTGAGGCGGGTGACTTCCGGGCGCTGGGTGAGGAAGATCGAGCCGTCCTTCCAGAACATGCCGAAGGGCTCGTGGATGCCGGTGGCGAACTTTTTCCAGGTCACCTTCGAGAGATCCTCATCGTAGGCACCCTTGCAGATCCAGACATCGCCGCGACGCGAGGCGACGGCGATCTGTTTGTCGGGAAGCAGGGCGATGGAGCCGAGCTCCATGATTTCGCCGGGAGGCGTGGGGATTTGCTGGCGGAGGTAGTATTCCTCCTGGCCTGCGAGGGAGAGGCCGGTGAGGAGGAACATCGAACATCCAACGTTGAACATTGAATGTCGAAGGGAAGAGAAAGAGAAGTAAGGCATTTGGGAAGAGGGTTGAGGCTTATTTCCAGCGGTAGGTGACGGTGGTCGTCTTGCCGGGAGTTAGATTGATCGTGCTCGGGCCAGTCGGGGATGCAGGCGTGGTGTCGTCGATCTGAAGGGTTAGCTGATCGGCTGTCGGCTTGTCGCAGAGGACGAGGTCGAATGCAGGTCCGTCTCCTTTGAGGGTGAGCTGGCGGATGAGTCCGTCAGGTCCTGCGCGCCAGGAATCGAGGAGGATGCGTTCGCCGATTTGCACGGAGAAGGTTGGGTTCCCGGCGGGATCGAGCTTGAAGCCTCTGAAGCGGGCCTCCTTTGGCAGATGTCGGGTGGTGTTGAGGGTGACGACCTTTTCTCCGGCGGGAGGTTCGGCGCCTTGGCCTCGGTCGGTCCAGTGGTGGCCGCCGTCCATGAACTTGCCTGTCCAGATGAGTTCCGGTTGGAGGTTGTCGCCGCTCCACGCGAGGTTGAAGCCACCGGGGAAGCCGAAGCCGATGGCGCGGGGTGTGGTGCCCTTGATGAAGTTTCGATAAATGGCGGTGCGTCCGGCGGTGGCCTCGATCGGGATCTCCGGCCACTTTTTGCCACCTCCTGCAGAGGTGGATTTCGCATCCGAAAGCCAGGTCCAGGCGGGGCTGCCCTTCTTGCGCCAGGCGACGCGGATTTCCTCCTGTCCTTCGAATTCGTAATACTCGACGCGGAGCTTGTGCGGGCCTTTGGTGAGTTTTTCGGCGGCCTGGACGGCGCGGGATTCGATGGGGCCGGTGCCCCTGACTTCGGCGAGCTTCTTGCCGTCGAGGATCAGGCGTCCGCCGTCGTCGGCGTCGAAAAGGAACTCAAACATGCCATCGGACGGGAGTTCGAGAGTGCCTTCCCAGACCACGCCGTAGTGATCCTTTTTCCCGACCTTCTTGAGTGAAATGATGCCGTTCTGTTCTTCCTCCGTGGCGGCTGGCTTGAGGGTGCTGAAATCAGGCGGGTTGTTCCAGGTCCCGTCGTAGACATGGGAAATGAGGTCCTTGATCGGCGGAGTGACGTCGAGCGGATGGAGCTTGAGGATTTCCGGGGCGGTCCAGTGAGTGGAACGATTGCCTAGCGCGGCGCGGACGGTCTTCACGCGATCCGTGGTGATGGCGGCGGCCTTGTTTCCCCATGAACTCCGGACGTAGGTCAGGATGGCGGCGATCTGGTCATCCGGCAGGGCGGCTCCTTGTGGCGGCATTTCGAGGTTCCAGGTGCGACCGTTGACCTCGACTGGTCCGTTGAGTCCCATCAGCACGATCTTGATCGCGCGCTCCGGATTTCCAAGCGGCCAGGGCGAACCCGCGAGTGGGGGAAACTGGCCGTTCTGGGCACCTTCTCCATTCGCTCCATGGCAGGCGC
Source organism: Luteolibacter sp. (assembly GCA_031411755.1). Lineage (GTDB taxonomy): Bacteria > Verrucomicrobiota > Verrucomicrobiia > Verrucomicrobiales > Akkermansiaceae > Luteolibacter. The sequence continues at coordinate 5,220 of JANOBS010000078.1, forward strand.
CGCAGTAGGTGGTGTAGAGTTGGCCACCGTCCTGGGCTGCGGCGATCAGCGGGAACGTGCTGAGGATTGGCAATAGGAAGCGAGTCATGTGGGAAGGCTTTAACTTTCCTACAGGGTGGAATCTATCGGCAAAAATGCCCGAACGAATTCTCCAATCGAGGAGATCTCCATGATTTCCGGTAAAGCCCGGGGAGGCCATCCGGCATCCTCGCGTGAGTTCGTGGCTGAATCAGATCACTCGCGCGGTGGCGTTTTGATCAGCTTGTAGGCCAAATCAAAAATGCCGGTTTCGATTTTCAGATAAAGCTTTTGGTCCACGATCGTGAAGTTTTCCGAGCGGGTGAACTCGACCGTCCAGCCGTTGTCCAAATCCACCGAATGGACTCCCTTGTTGGTTTGGATCACCGGATTTTTCAAATGATCGGCGACGAGCAGTTTGATGGGTGGCGAGCCGACTTCGGCAGAAATGCTGCGATGCAGGACTCCAGCCTCGGTGTGGAACGAGTCGATGAGCGTGTGTTCACCGATCTTGCTGAGAAAGCGAGTAGAGGCACCGTCCACTTCATAGCCGCTGAACCTGGCATCTTCCGACAGCGCTCGTGAGCTTGTGGGTTGAACGACATTCTCTCCGGCGGGTGGGTTCTTGTCGGTGCCGCGCTGGAGCCATTTCGGGGCCGCGTCGATGAACTTGCCGGTCCAGAGCAGTTCGGGTGCGAGGTTGTCGGCGGAGTAGGCGAGATTGAGGCCGCCTGGGAAGCCGACGCCGATGGAGCGGGGCGTTGTGCCGTCGATGAAATTCCGATAGACCAAGGGACGCTCGCCGGCAGGTGCGAGAAGGATCGATGGCCGGGGTTTCGTGACGCTGGCCGGCGGGTCGGTGAGCCATTTCATCTGGTCGGAGCCGGGAGCTTTCCAACCGATGGCGATGCCAGGTGCTCCGGCGTTCTGGAGGTATTCCACACGGATTGAATGCGGGCCTTTGGCGCGGGTGGAGATGTCGCCCTGGGCGCGGGAACCATCCATCGGGCCGAAGCCGTTCAGTTCTGTTAGAACGGCGTCGTCGAAGATGATCCGGGCGGCTCCGGCGGAGTCGAGTCGGAAGTAGTAGTCGCCCTCGGTGGCGGCCTCGAAGGTGCCTTCCCAGACCATGGCGTAGTGCTCCTTGTAAGGTGAATCCGTCAGACTGATGATGCCATCGTGTTCTTCCTCGATGTTCTCGGCCTTGAGCTTGCTGAAATCCGGGAGATACTTCCATTCGCCCTTGTAGACCTGTGAGGTGAGGTGGGTGAGGGCGGTTTTCTCCAAGGGCAGCGGGTGGAGCTTGAGGATTTCCGGCGCGGTCCACGGCAGGGCACGATCGGCGACCGAGGAACGGATCGTCTTGACCTGTTCGGTGGTGACGGGGCCCGCCTGATTTCCCCATGACGAACGGACGTGGGTGAGGATGGCCGCGATTTGATCGTCGGGAAGCGCAGCTCCTTGGGGTGGCATTTCGAGGTTGTAGGTCTTTCCCAGAACGTCCACGGGCCCGGTCAGTCCCTTGAGCACGATCTTGACTGCGCGGTCCGGATCGCCCGCCAGATAAGGGCTGCCAGCGAGTGGGGGAAAGGTGCCGCCGGTGGCTCCCTTGCCGTCGGCTCCGTGGCAGGCTGAGCAATAGAGCGTGTAAAGCTGGGGTCCGTCCTGAGCGAGGAGCGGGCTGGAGATCGACAGTGCGGCTATCAGGCGAAGGAGCATTCGGTTAGTCGGGAATTTCGTTCAGCGTGTACCAGGTCTCCGGATGCCAGAGCGATTGCGCGGTGGTGGACTTCACACCTTTTGCCATGAGGTGGTGGATGTGGCCACGGACGAGGCCATCGACCTTGAGGTGGACGGATTTCCGGTCAGCGGAAACCGTGGCGGCCGAGATGGTTGGAGTGGTGGCGTCCACCTGCGGGCTGCCGTAGTCGGACTGATAGATGTAGGTGAACGTGTCCATCGAGTAGCTGGCGGGATTTCCAGCGGTGGTGGGATCGACGGGTTCGGTGAAGCTGACATCGAATCCGTCGCGGGCGGCGGTGATGGTCTGCATTTCGAAGGGAGTCTTAGCGGTCCACTTCACGCGCTCGAAGGTGAATGGCTTGGTGCCGCGGGAGGCCCAGCCACGGTTGGAGCCGCCGGCGAAGAGGATGCCCTTTTCCTGATCAAGGCGCATGGGGATGATGCCGGCTTCGAAGCCTTCGAGGAAGTGGAAGACCGCACCCTGATAGAGCCCCTTGACCTTTTCCAGGCAGACCCGCTGGACCTGGGAGTGGGTTTGTTCGCCGATGTAGAGTTGCTTTTCCCATGGGCCGAATTTCCCACCGCTTTGGTCACAGACGATGGCGGTGGGCGATTGGCCGACCAGTCCGTGGGGCAGGATGACGGCGGGTGGGATGAAGTCCGGAAAGCGGGTGCGTTCTGTTAGAATGCGGGACTTGCTGGCGACTTCCGGCGGCGCGGGCAGGTTGGCGAGCTTGTGGTATTTGTTGCCGGTGGGATTGCCTTGGAACGAGCCGGGCTTGAGCCATTTGACGGATGAGGAGCCGTTCCAGGTGCCTTGGTTGTCGGTGTAGAACATGTCGCCTTCCGCATTCATGCCGATGCCTCCGGGGGAGCGGATGCCGGAGCAGGTGGGGATCATTTTTCCATCTGGAGTGACACGGACGGCCCAGCCGCGCCAGTTGGATTCCGCATCCCAGGAGCCCGTCAGGCAGAGAACCACCCAGATATTGCCTTCCTTGTCGGGTTCGCTGCCGAAGGCGTATTCGTGGTAGTCGCCCTTGATTCCCCAGTCTTGGCAAATGGTCTGGAACTTGTCGGCGATGCCGTCGTGGTCCTTGTCGGTGATGCGGGTGACTTCCGGGCGCTGGGTGAGCCAGAGCGAGCCGTCTTTCCAGAACATGCCGAGGGGTTCGTGGAGGTTCTCGGTGAATTTTTTCCAAGTCACCTTGGAGAGGTCATCCCCGTAGGCACCCTGGCAGATCCAGACGTCGCCGCGGCGGGTGGCGACGGCAACTTGTTGGTCCGGCATCAGGGCGATGGAACCGATTTCCATGACCTCGCCGGGAGGAAGGGGGATTTCCTCACGCACATAGAAATCGGATGGCTCGGCCGCGCTGGCGAGGGCCGAGAGGAGGAACATTGAAGATCCGAGGAACATCGAACATCGGACGTTGAACATCGAACGTTGAAGGGAAGAGGGGAAGAGGGGCATTTGGGAAGGTGGTGGGATGACTGGAGGTTTTATTTCCAGCGGTAGGTGAGGGTGACGGGCTTGCCGGGTGAGAGCTTGAGGATGGTGCGGTTCTTGGATTTCTCCAATGAGGCGCCGTCGGCACTGAGGGTGATTTGTGGTTCGTCGGTTCGATCTGAGACAAGCAGTTCAACGGCCGGACCGCTGCCGGTCAGGGTGAGCTTGCGGGTCAGCGAATTCGGCGCGGCGTGGTAGGAGTCGGTGAGGGTGCTGGAACCGATGGCGACCGAGAAGGTGGGATATCCTGCTGCATCGAGCTCGTAGCCGGTGAATCTGGCGCTCTCCGGCAAGGCGCGGGCCTTGGTGGGGTGGACGATGTTTTGTCCGGCGGGTGGATTGTCAGCGGTGCCGCGCTCGGCCCACTTGTTGGCCCCGTCGAGGAAGGCGCCGGTCCAGAGAAGTTCCGGCGCAAGGTTGTCAGCGCTGTAGGCGAGATTGATGCCACCGGGAAATGCCACGCCGATGCTGCGCGGGGTGGTGCCGGAGATGAAGTTTCGGTAAACGGTGGGGCGTTCGCCAACAGGTCCGATGGGGATCGTTACGCGTTGCTTATCCTTGGTTACAGTGGTGTCCTCGGTGAGCCAGTGCAGGTTCTTCGCGCGGTTGGAAAACCATGCGAGGGCGAGTCCCTTGTTGGCCTTCTTTTGGAAATATTCGAGGCGGAAGGGATGAGTTCCCTGGAGCAGTGTGAGGGTCCCTTCTTTTGAACGGGAGCCGTCCATGGGGCCGAGGCCCTTGATTTCGAGGACCTTGCTGTTGTCAATGTAAAGCGTCGCCCCGTCATCGGCATCGAGCAGGAAGGTGAACTGGCCAATGGTGGGAGCTACGAAATCGCCGGTCCAGACCATGCCGAAGTTCTCGGCGGCGGGGGCGTTCTTGAGGGTCAGGATGCCATCGTGTTCCTCCTCGACGTTGGATGCCTTTTCCTTTGAGAAATCCGGCAGGTCATCCCAGTCGCCGACGAAGGTTTTGGAGAGCAGGTTGGAGAGGACGGATTTTTCGAGTTGGAAGGGATGAAGTTTCAGGATCTCCGGAGCAGTCCAGGGCGTGTTGCGATCCTGAATCGAGTCGCGGATTGTTTTCACCTGCTCGGCTTTGACGGGGCCGGCTTGGTTTCCCCATGAGGAGCGCACGTAGGTGAGGATGGCAGCGACCTGGTCATCGGGAAGAACGGCTCCCTGCGGCGGCATTTCGAGGTTGTAGGTCTTCCCCAGGACATCGACCGGGCCGGTGAGGCCCTTGAGGACGATTTTGACGGCGCGGTCCGGATCTCCTGCGACGTAGGGACTTCCGGCCAACGGTGGAAAGGTTCCGCCGGTCGCGCCTTTTCCGTCCGCCGCGTGACAGGCTGCACAGTAGAGGGTGTAAAGCTGGGCTCCGTCCTGAGCCGAAGCGACAAGAGGTAGACAAGCGAGAAGGGGCAATACAAAGCGGATCATGTGGTGAGGTCTTAACTTTCCGGCGTCGGGGAATCTATCGGCAAAAATGCCCGGAAACTCCCACCAATCAAGGTGATGGCCTTGATTTCCGGTAGTGTTGGGCGAGGCCATTTGCCAAGGCATCTGCATACTCGCGGAAGATCGATGGCTGTTCTTTGCCATGGATCGGTCGCAGCCCCTCGTAGTCGCCGGCCTGGATGCGGGCGTAGTCGCCTCGCGAGTTCATGACGTAGGGTTCGAGGAAAATCACTGGGCAGTCATAGAGGCGGTTGGCGAGCAGGTTCCTGGCCCAGAGGAACGGATTTCCGGCCACGGTGCGGGCGGTTCTCGCTTCCAGATTGTATTGATAGGGAGGCAGGCCGGTGCCGGAGAAGAAAGCGGCGGCGACGTCGGTGCCGATGTTGACCTCCTCCTCGTGGGTGCGCTGCAGGAGCTTTCTCATGAGCTCAAAGCGCTGATCCTCCATCATGATCTCGTCGTCGGTGTAGCCGCCATTGAGCAGGAGATGGAAATGGGTGACGTCGACGAGGGCGGGGGTGTTGGCATTGCCCCAGGGCTCGGCATTGAAATGCAGGCAGAGCACGAGATCCGGTTTCAGGGTGGCATTGACCAGATCGGCTCGGGCCCGGATTTCGGCGGTCCGATAGAAAAGGCGTTCAGCCAGTTTCTGGGGATCTCCGCTCAGTCCAAGGTTCGAGGTGGTCTGGCTTAAAAGGTCGCCGGGACGCAGCGGGGTGAGTGGCTCCGGGGCATTCCGGACCATGGAAACGCTGGCTCCCAGGGCTTCGAGTTTTGGTTTCAGCAAGAGGGCGACTTTCAAGGTCAGGTCGCCTTCGCAGACCGGAGTCCCTCCATCGACCGAGAACCAGCGCTCCTCCATCTTCGCCCATTCGCCGCCGATGTGGCCTGGATCGATGGCGATCTTCAGTCCGGAAAGAGGTTTCTCTGCTGGTGCAGCGGGCAGTTCCGAGGCGGTTCGCCAGTGGCGGGGTGGGGTGGCCTCTTTTCCAGCAGTGGCGAATTTGAGACGGAACTCGCTGCCGGGCTTCGAGACGTCGGTTGTGATGACGGCCTCGGTTTCGCTGAGGGAGATCAAATTTCTCCAAGCCTCTCCGGTGGTGAAGATGTCGCCCAACAGCGACTCGAATTGCTCGCGGGTGATCGAGTTCTGGAAGACTTCAAGTTGCTGCCAGTCTGGGATCGTCCCGAGCGGGGCCAGCACCGGGCGTTCGATCGGGACCGGGAAAGAATCAGGAATGACGGGCGGGTCAGGCTGATTCGGGGGTGTTCTCAGAACCCACCACAGCGCAAGTCCCAGCAGCGGAATGATCGGCACTAGAGCCTTCAAGGAAGAACGGGGCATCGGGAAATTCGGTTGGCGCGGCGGGTGGCTGCGTGGTTACCTCGCTCGACGAGCCACTTCGGCTTTTACGCTTTCTCGCATCATGTCCTCTCTTCGCATCTTGTTTCTCGGTGATGTTGTCGGTGAACCCGGCCGCAAGGCAGTGATTGCCCATTTGGATCGGTATCGCGAGCAGGAAGGGGTCGATTTCATCATTGTCAATGGGGAGAACGCCGCTGGGGGCCGGGGTATCACGCCGCGCATCACCATCGATCTTCTTCGCGCCGGTGCGGCGGTTGTCACCACTGGCGATCACGTGTGGGACCAGCCGGAAATCGTCGACTATTTCCCAACCGAGCCGCGATTGCTAAGACCGCTCAACTATCCGCCCGGAACTCCCGGTGCAGGATCCGTGGTGCTGGAGACCGCCAAGGGCAAGGTCGCGGTCGTGCAGGTTCAAGGACGTTCGTTCATGCAGCCACCGCTTGAGAACCCGTTCATTGCGGCCGAGTCGGAGGTCGACCGCTTACTCGCGGAGGGGGTGCGGATGATTTTCCTGGAGATCCACGCTGAGACGACCAGCGAGAAGATTGCGATGGGCCGATTCCTCGATGGCAAGGCCTCGTTTGTCGTAGGCACGCACACTCATGTTCAGACAGCGGACGACTCGATCTTTCCGGGCGGCACCGGCTATCTGACCGACGCTGGCATGTGCGGCCCCGAGGAATCGGTGCTCGGCCGATCCGTGGAATCCGTCGTCTGGCGGTTCAAGACCGGCCTGCCGACCCGTTTTCCCGTGGCCAAAGGCGCTGTGCGTCTTTGCGGGGTCATTGCGGACCTGGATCCGGAGACTGGACGCTGCCTCGAGGTTCGCCGGGTCTCGGATTTGATTGAGAATGAGGTGGTCGAGGCCCCTGTTAGCCTTTTCCAAGCGCCTTAAAATCAGCGCATCTCGAAAAATCTTCTTTTCAAGGATATTTTTTTTGACAGAGTGGTCGACTTTGTTAAGTTTCGCCCGCTTTTCCCCACAAGAACTTCAGGGGTTCCGCGTCCAGTCCCGGATCAATCGAGGCAGGCCGCGGAATTTTTGTCGCCTTGTGGGAAACGGCAAAGCAACGCCACGTTGCTCGTGTAGCTCAGGGGTAGAGCGCATCCTTGGTAAGGATGAGGTCGGGGGTTCAATTCCCCCCACGAGCTCCAGCCGCCTTGTTTTCTTCAATCCAGACCCTCTCAAGCGAACCAACAACCACCATGGCAAAAGAAGCATTCCAGCGGAACAAGCCGCACGTTAACATCGGCACCATCGGTCACGTTGACCACGGTAAGACCACCCTCACCGCGGCCATCACCAACACCCTCGCCGACAAGGGCTTCGCCCAGAAGAAGAGCTACGCCGACATCGACGCTGCTCCCGAAGAACGCGAGCGCGGCATCACGATCAACACGGCTCACGTCGAGTATGAAACGGAGACCCGCCACTACGCCCACGTTGACTGCCCAGGCCACGCCGACTATGTGAAGAACATGATCACCGGCGCCGCCCAGATGGACGGTGGCATTCTCGTGGTGTCCGCCGCTGACGGCCCGATGCCTCAGACCCGTGAGCACATCCTTCTTGCCCGCCAGGTCGGTGTTCCGGCCCTCGTGGTGTTCATGAACAAGGTTGACCTCGTCGACGACGAAGAACTCCTTGAGCTCGTTGAAATGGAAGTCCGCGACCTCCTTTCGATGTATGAATTCCCAGGCGACGACATTCCGATCGTCAAGGGATCTGCCAAGCTCGCTCTCGATGGCGACCCTGTCCAAAAGGAAAACATCAACAAGCTGATGGACGCTGTCGACAGCTACATCCCGCTGCCAGAGCGTCCGATCGACAAGCCATTCCTCATGCCGATCGAAGACGTGTTCTCGATCGAAGGTCGTGGAACGGTCTGCACCGGTCGCGTTGAGCGCGGTATCGTCAAGAAGATGGAAGAAGTCGAAATCGTCGGCATCCGTGACACCGTCAAGACGACCGTCACCGACATCGAAATGTTCCGCAAGCTGCTCGACGAAGGTCGCGCCGGTGACAACGTCGGTCTCCTCCTCCGTGGCCTCAAGAAGGCTGACGTGGAGCGTGGCCAGGTCATCGCCAAGACCGGTTCGGTCAAGCCTCACCGCAAGTTCAAGGGCGAAATCTACGTCCTTTCCAAGGAAGAAGGCGGTCGCCACACCCCGTTCTTCTCGAACTATCGCCCACAGTTCTACTTCCGCACCACCGACGTGACCGGCAGCATCAAGCTTCCGGAAGGCGTTGAAATGGTGATGCCGGGAGACAACGTCAACCTTGAGGTCGAGCTGATCACGCCGATTGCCATGGAGCAGACCATGCGCTTCGCCATTCGCGAAGGCGGTCGCACCGTTGGTGCCGGTCGTGTCGGTGACATCCTCGACTAATCCTCACACAACAGGTTTCCGACTCCGGTCTCACCACCGGGGTAAGGAAGCTGGACTTCGGGGCATTTCGGCTACCCGCCGGAATGCCCCTCAGTCGCCTCAACACGGAAGTAGCTCAATTGGTAGAGTAGTGGTCTCCAAAACCATTGGTTGTGGGTTCGAGTCCCTCCTTCCGTGCCATCCTTTCCAACGCATTTTTTCTCCTCGTCCAGTCTGCCATGAATTTCCTGATGATCAACGATAGCTGGGTGCAAACAGGCATCGTTTGGGTTCTCGCACTTG
>JANOBS010000079.1:0-8456 GCA_031411755.1 Luteolibacter sp.
CGGCGATGCGACTTGGTTTCCTCCAGCATGGCTTCCATGCGTTCGCGGATCTGTCGCGTGATCGGATCTCCGTCCTGGGAACGATCGCGCTCCGGAGAAACCTCGATGGCATCGCCGACGGTGATGACCACGTGCAGCGGCGGATGCGCGCGGGAAACGTCGGTGAGGTCTTCCTCGTAGCGTTCCACCGTTTCGAGAATCCGCTCCGGGGTGGGGGACTCGATGTAGTCGCCGGGGTAGCAATGGAGCTGCTGCACGAGATAAAGATCCGTGAGATGCCGCCAGCGTTCGGCGCGATCCGCTTCGGTCAGCTCGCCGGTCACCAGCTCCGGCAGGATCGTGGTGCGCAGGCGTTTCACCCGCGCCATCGTTTCCTCGTCCTTGCGGCCGTTGGTCCAGCGGGCTTCGAGCGGGGCGAGGATGTGGTCGATCAGGCGCTGCAGGCGTTCGGTTAGAGTGCCTTCTCCGGCGCGACCGAGATGTTCGATTTCCTTCAAGGCCAGCAACGCGTGTCCGGCCTTGAGGATGCGGTCCTTGAGGGTAAGCTGCGTCTGCGGCTGCCAGGACAGGCGGTTCTCGATCTCCTCCACCACCGGCGTGACGGTCCCGCGCAGGTCGCCTTCGAAGAAGTAGCGGATGAAGACCGGATGGATCACCACCTTGCCCTCCTTGCGCTGCTTCGCCGCCGTGCGTGCCATGAACGACGGGCCCTCCATGAAGTTGAGCATGCGGTCGTTGCTGCGGGTCACGATGCCCTCGGCGAAGATCACCAGCGGATGCTTGCCGTCGGCGATGATCTTCGTCGCGCACTTCAGAGACTCGCGGTCCATGCCTTCGCGATAGACGCTGAAGCAGCCGACCCGTGGCAGCAGGAAGCGCTGGGCCTTGCCCTGCATGAAGAGGTGCCAGCTGGCGATCGTGTGGATCGGCCGGTCCATCGCCTGGGCCAGGAAATCCATCACCAGTGGATCGCAGGGTCGGCAGTGGTTGGGCACGATCATCACCCCATGCCCGGCGGCCAGCGAGGCCTTGAGTTTCTCGACGCCCCGGCATTCGTGCGACACGACGCCGTAGTCCTTCCTCAAATGCTTCGGCACCATCCGCCGCGCCACCCACAGCCAGAAGCGGCTGAACTTCGGCCCGATGAAGGCATAGGGCTTGTCGATGACGATGTTCTGCATGGAAAGCTCTTCTCAAGGCAACACAGAGGAGATGCCGGTGCCAAGCAGGAAGAGGACGAATGCCGAAGGCCCTGGACTGCGCGCAGCCTGCTGCCGCTTTAAGCAGGCAGCCTGCTGCCGTGGGGCGTTCTAACGCGGCCAATCCACCAAACGACTCCCGGATCGGCGGGGCGGTTTGAGCGGAAGCATCTCTCCTGGCCTGACCCGCCAGCAGGCTGGCTGGCCGAAAAGCGCCCTATTCAACTCGAACAGCAGTTCAATGGGGCGATAAGGTCAGAATACTTTAGAAGCCCGCGAGTGGTGAGGATGTTAGAAGCGCTGCATTGACAATCAGTCATTTCCATAGATCATGTGTCCATCATAAAGCCCGTCAATAAATTGTTAGATATCCAGCTCCGAGCGGGAGAATAAACACTTTTCGACAAATAAGATGAAAGCAATACTACGACTACCGATGGCGGCAACTGCGGCGGTTTTTGCTTCAGCACCATTAGTGCTCGCGGAAGACCCATTAACGCTGCCACTGGTGCGGGTGCAGGCGCGCCTGATCGTTGCTCCCCAGCCAGCGGCTGCCAATGGAAGAATACTCACCAACGATGAACTGGGGGCAGTCGCCCCAAGTCAACCGAAGCCATATCGCCCCGTGATCCGCTTCCCCTCGGCTATCATGCGTGCCGATCTCGGAGGTGGGATTTTCTGCAACCTGGAGTATCCCGAACCCGGCCGCAAGGTTGCCGCTGTGCCGCCCGGACTCACGGATGATGAAGATGACAAGGCCCGGGTGAAGATCATCCCGGCGTTTGAAAGCGAGAAATACCGCTTCACCGGCGTGATGCTCCGTTTCACTCCCGTCATCGAGGGACCCAAGCTCCGGGTGAAAGTCAGTGGCGGCATCGGCTACATCCGCGGCATGCCGATCCCACAATTGTGCGGAAGAGAGGATATCCCATCCGAAAATGGCGGTCGACTGACAGACTTGGGGAAGTTGCCTTGGGACCGTGTCACCAAGCATCTTGCCGAGGCATCAGGACTGCTAGGCACGCGTGAATCGCTGTGTCTGGATCTCGGTGAGCTGGAACCGGGCAAGGCCGCCACTCTTGTGGTGACCGTGGTGGCGATCGGCCGTGAGGGGCTGTATAAAAAGGACTTCGCTTATCGTTCGGCCCCGCCGCGGCCATCTCTGGACGTGCCACTGATGGTCTCGGGAGAACTGCTCGAAGTAGAGGAAGACGCACCGGAGAGGTTTGGAAGCATGGGCTTTACTCTAGCTAATGATCGCCCGGGTTTCGGAGGAACCTGCCCTTCTGAGGAAACATTCAAGAAGCTCAGGGCAACCGTCAAGGGACGGTGGACCCGTCTCCCGCCCACCCGTTTGGTATCGGGCAAGGACTCTGTCGCGCTCTGGCCTGCCCTGCCGGATTTCCGCCTCAGCACGAAGGTTTTCAATCCTCTTCCGAAAGCAGGAGCCATCCCGAACTACATCGACGAACTCAAGATTCGTTACGTTGGCAACCCTGGAATCGTCCAGTCGAAGTCGCAGTTTCATACCATCTTTCCGACGCTATTCGTCCTTCCTGACCCCGGAGGCTCAAAGCCTCGTCTTCTGTTCATCACCATCAGCCTGCCTCCGGATAAATAGCTGTCACCACCACGCTACACTCGAGGGTCGAACAAGGCGGTGAATTCGACGGCGAGCAGCCACCAAATTGGTTAGGAGTTTTGCGTGCCGCTGTCTCACCTTTTAGGTAGCAGGGAATGCGCGAGGTAGGAAGAGGGATGCGGGAGCAAGGGCCTGCACTACCCTCCGGCAACCAACAACGATCCCAAATCCAACGGCCGTGTGAACATCGACAGTCCGCCGTTCGCATCGACCGGCCACTGCTCCTTCGGTCGATCCCAGTAGAGCTCGACGCCGTTCTGATCCGGATCGCGGAGATACAGCGCCTCGCTGACGCCGTGATCCGCCGCACCATCGAGGGGGATGCCGGCGGCTTGAAGACGTCGCAGGGCATCGCCGAGATCCTTGCGCTCCGGGTAGAGGATGGCTGTGTGGAAGAGGCCGGTGGTGCCCGGTGCGGGTTGGCTGCCGCCGAGGCTTTCCCAGGTGTTCAGGCCGATGTGGTGATGATAGCCGCCCGCCGAGATGAAGGCCGCCTGCGTGCCGAAGCGCTGCATCAGCGAGAAGCCGAGCACGCCGCAATAAAACGCCAGCGAACGCTCCAGATCCGCGACCTTGAGATGGACATGGCCGATGCGGGTTCCGGCGGGGATGGGGGTGGTCATGGGGGAGATTCTTGGATGGATGTGATTCGATCAAGTTGAACCGCCAAGACGCCAAGAGCGCCAAGTTTTGGAGGTTTTTACCACGAATGAACACGAATGAACACGAATGGGATTCAGAGTTCGGATGCTTGAGTCCTTTTGGTAACTAGGTTCGGAGGCTGACGCATCGCGGCAAATCTCCATGGTCCCGCCGTGACGGAGAAAGGACGCATCAGGTTTTTACTCCGCACCATTTCAGGCAGCTTGATGGGGACTGATGCTGGTGTCCTCGAAACGCTCAACGGGCGTGCGTTTGATCGCGGGCAAGGGGGATGCCACCGAGATGATGGCCCTTGTCGATTCGGGCGAGTGCGGCAACTGAAAGGTCTAAGGGTTCGTCGGCTTCGGTGGCGGACTGACTCAGAAAGGCATCGAGCTTCGGTCTCGATTTGGGATCGGTCTCGATGGCATCCCAGGGATCGGAAGGAGAGGAATCAGGAGGAAACTGGGTGGTCATGATCTTTTGGATTTTCCCTGGGAATGCAGGCCTGCGTTTCAGGGGTGCCGGTGTCCTTGTCGGTGTGAATGGACTGGCGCTCCTGACCCATTCCTCGGTGGGCTTGCCGCTGGCGTCTTCGTTGCGCAGGCAGCGAGCCGGATGGTTTTGTTCAGGCCGTCTGGTATTGCAGCTCGTGCAAATTCAGCTTCGGGGTCCGGCGGGACAGGTGAAGCACCTCGATGCCCACCACTTGGTTGTTTGCGTCGAAGTCCAGGACGATTCCAGGCGAGACCTCTTCGGATTCGATGATTTTCGAATCGTCCAGCTTCAGATACAGCGCATCGGCTTCTTGATCCACATGCAGTTTCATAGCTTTCCTTTCATCGTTCGGTCAAAGAATACACTCACAACCCGCCTGGGTTCAACCGCCGTATTCACCGCCACCCGCAGGACCCTGTCGCCAAACTCGGGGATGCGCCGGAAATGCCGCTCAACTGTGGCGTCCTCAGGGTCTGGAAGGACCAATTCGGGCGCGGACAAGGTCCGCTCCAGCCACTCGATCAGGACATCCCGTTCCTCGAGAGCCTTCCGTGCGTGCTTGGTCATTTCGTAGTTCATCGTGGCGCGGCTCCCGAAGAGGCTGTCTGGAGAATCAAAAAGAAGAATTCAACCGCAGATGGACACAGATGGACGTGAATTTGAAGAGGGATGGCATGCTTCAATTCATATGGATTCAGGCTCTTGATCTGCGTTTATCCGCGTCCATCTGCGGTTCCACTTTCCGAAATCCTCAATCCAGCAACAAGGTCTCGCCGCCTTTGGAGCGGAGGTTGAAGGTCTTTTTGGAGAGGTCGTGGGAGGCCTTGATGGAGCGGACGGTGCGGCTTCTCACTCGCATGAGCACCGAGTGGGTGCGGGCGATGCTGCCGCTGACCTCGACGCCGCGAAGCAGGGGACTGTCGGAGATGCCGGTGGCGCAGAAGATGATGCTTTCGCCCTTGGCGAGGTCCTTGGAGAGATAGACTCGGTTGAGAAGGGCTTCGTGGCCTTCGGCGATGAGGGCGCGGCGTTCGAGGGAATCGCGCGTCCAGATCTTTGCCTGGAGTCCACCGCCCAGGCAGCGCAGGCCGGCGGCGGAGAGCACGCCTTCCGGAGAACCGCCGATGCCGACGTAGAGGTCGACATTGCTGTCGGGCAGGGCGGGGGCGATGGCGGCGGCGATGTCGCCATCGGAGATCATCCGCAGCTTCGCGCCGATGCGACGTACGGCGTCGATGTAGGGCTGGTTGCGCGGGCGATCGAGGACCATGACGACGATGTCGCGCACGTCCTTTTTCAGGATCTTCGCGGTGATCTTGATGACCTCCTCGGTGGGGGCCTCAACGCTGATCGGCAGCGAGGGATCGGCCATGAACGCTTTTCTAACAGCCTCCGGATAAGCGAGCTTTTCGAGATAGAACGCGGGGATGTCCTCAAGGGCATTGGTCACGCCCTCGGCCGGGATGGCGGCGGCGATGCAAGAGACGGAGTTCGCCATGCCCTTGGAGACATTGGTGGTGCCATCGACCGGATCGAGCGCGATGTGGAACTGCGGCGAGCCCTCGGCCCAGGTGCCGACTTTCTCGCCTTTGAAAATCCCCGGGGCCTCGTCCTTGATGCCTTCGCCGATGACGACTTCGCCGCGCATGTCCATCAGGTCGAACATGCCGCGGATGGCATCGCAGGCGGCTTCATCGGCCAGTTCCTTTTCGCCACGGCCCATCCAGCGGTGGGCGACGAGGGCCGCGCTTTCGGTGGCGCGGAGGAAGTCGGATTCAAAGACGCGTTCGGGATCGATCATGGTTGGAGGAGTTTCTTGAAGCGTTCGTAAGCGGCATCCCAAGCCTCCTTGTCCTGAGGCGTGTAGGTGATGAATTCAAATGAATCGCGGATGAGCTGTCGGCCAGTCTCGAAGTCCGGAATGCCGCCGATTGCAATCATCTGGGTGATGAGATTGCCGCATGAGGTGGCCTCGACCGGACCGGCAACGACCTCGATGCCGAGGGCGTTCGCGGTGGACTGGGTGAGCAGCTCATTTTGGATGCCGCCGCCGCCGGCGTGGAGGCGCTTGAAATCGTGACCGGTGAGATTGCGGAGATGATCCAGGGTGACGCGGTATTTCAGGGCGAGCGACTCGCTGGCGATGCGCAGGATGCAGCCTTTCTTTTTCGGCACGGTCTGGCCGGACTTTTCGCACCAGGCGGCGATCTTGTTCGGCATGTCGCCCGGGCTGGCGAAGATCGGATCATCCGGATCGATGAAGGCGGTGAAGGGCTCGGCTTCCTTGGCGAGTTCGGCGAGGGCGGCGTAGTCGAGGTTTTCGCCATCGAGCGACCACTGGCGTTTGCATTCCTGGATCAGCCAGAGGCCGGCGATGTTCTTCAGGAAGCGCACGGTGTCATCGACGCCGAGTTCATTGCAGAAGCCGATGCCATAGGCGTCGGGGCCGGTGTAGGATTCACGGGTCTCGATGCCCATGATCGACCAGGTACCGGAGGATAGCCAGAGCTTGTCATCGGCTCCCATCGGGATGCCTGCGACGGCGGCGGCGGTGTCGTGGCAGGCGGTGGCGACGACAGGAATCCCGGCCATGCCGATGTGCTTCGCGACCTCATCGCGGATGGGTCCGAGCACGGTGCCGGGCGCGACGATTTCCCCGAAGATTTTCGAAGGCAATCCAAGCGCCTCGATCACGCCCCAGGCCCAGTCACCACTCCGCGGATCGAGGAGCTGCGAGGTGGAGGCGACGGTGCGCTCGACCGCTTGGCGGCCCGTGAGCCAGTAGGCGAGGAGGTCCGGAACGAAGAGAAGTTTCTCGGCGTGGAGAAGTGAGGGGCTGTTCTTCTTCAGCTCGGCGAGGAGATGCAGCGAGGTGTTGTAGAAATTGGTGCGGACGCCGGTGTGGGCGAAAATTTCCAACTCGGGGAGGATTTCATGAAGTGCCTCCGGCATGCCTTCGTGGCGGGCATCGCGGTATTGGTGCGGCATGCCTAACAGCTGGCCTTTGCCATCGAGCAGGCCGAAGTCGCAGCCCCAGGTGTCGAGGCCGATCGAAACAATGCGGTCGCCATAGCGGTCAACGGCGATGCGCAGGCCTTCGAGGATCTCGCGATAGAGGCCGATCATGTTCCAGTAGGAGCCATCCGGCAGGTCGGTGCCTGGGTTGTCGAAGCGATGGATTTCCTCGAGATGGATCTTGGAGAAATCGGTCTTGGCGGCGATCAGGCGGCCGCTGCCGGCACCTAGGTCAACGGCGATGAATACTTGTTTCGACATGGATTGGAGTCGCGATGGGTTTCTAAAGGAATCGTTTCCTATTGGCTGGGATCGTGCAACCGCAAAAGCGGATTGCAACCATGCATAGGGACCACCCGCGTTGACCTCAATGGATTTTCTGGCCTAACCTGCAACCGCCCATGAAGGAACTGCCGCAGGACCGCCCCTACCGCTTCAGGCCGCCGACTCCACGTCGTTGGCTGACGCCGATGTTGTGCTGGCTCAACCGGGTCTGGTATCTCGGGCGCGCCTATCGAATTCGCGGGATCGACTGCAAGGGCATCGAGACCGTGGTGGCGGCGGTTGAAGCAGGCGATGCGGTGCTGTTGGCTCCGAATCATGCGGACCATGCCGACGTGCATGTGATGATGGAGGTGCTCACGCGGGTCGGGGTATTTCCGAGATTCATGGGTGCTCGGGAAATTTTCGAAGTCCATCCGCTGGCTTCATTCGCCCTTCAGAGTGCTGGGGTGTTTTCCGTGGATCGCGATGGCGCGGATATCGCGGCGGTGAAGATGGCGCTGGGGATTCTGGAGGAGGGAAAGCATCCGCTGGTCATTTATCCGGAGGGGGAGATCTATCATCATCACGAGTGGCTGGATCCGCTGCATGATGGTCTGGCGTCGATCCTTCTTCGTGTTGCGAAACGACTGCCCGAGGGGCGCTCGGCACGGGTGATTCCAGTGGCGTTCCGTTTCACCTGTGATCCCGGAGTGGAGGCGACCTTCGCGCCGCGCATGGCGGTGATTGAAAAGCATCTCGGCTGGAAGCCTCGCGAGGATCTGCCGGTGGTCGAGCGGCTGACGCGGCTGGGGGCCGGTGCGCTGGCCTTGAAGGAAACCGAGTTCTTCGGCGATGCCACGGGCGGCACGATTCCCGAACGTATCGCCGCCCTGCGTGATCGTTTGCTGCTGGATGTGGAAGGTCGCCATGGTCTCGAAGACAAGAAAGCGCCCACCGTTCCAGAACGCGTGAGAGCGCTGAGATACCGCATTCGGAAGGCACTGCTCGACGAGGAGAATCCGCCGTCCGAGGAAGCGAGGCGACGTCTGATGGATGACATTGACCGGGTCCACGTCGCCTACCAAGCCTACAGCTATCGCAGCGGCTATCTGGAGGAGAATCCAACGGTGAGCCGGGTTTCCGAAACGCTGACGAAGCTGGAGGAGGATCTGTTAGGCCGCGCCACCTATCCTGCG